>NZ_AOHM01000046.1:0-95179 GCF_000510895.2 Pseudomonas sp. FH1 | reverse complement strand
AAGGATTATTTTGAAAATAAATCCTCAAAGACAGTTGCTCCCACATTTTACCGAGTTAGACCAAACAATACCGGTCGGCTCTAAGGCCGCCACGCTCTTGCTTCTGCTTTTGATCTTAGGCGCCCCGTCAAACACGCTGGCCGAACGCAGGCTTGAATCCGTGGGTAACCCGGCAGGACGCCGGGTTAGCCGCGCTGGGCCAAGGATGGCCCATCGCGGCGGCCCACGCTCCAAAGCCGGAGTGAGGGCACACCGAGCCTAAGCGAGGTGCCGAGTGTTGGGGCGAAGCGTTTTTGGTTACTTTTTGCGCTTTTCAAAAAGTGACCCGCTGTAAGAGCGGAACCAATAGCAGCCGTGACCGCAGCAACGGATATGTACACAGAAGCACTCAGCCCTACTCAATCCCCACCTGATTCCGCCCATTATGCTTAGCCGTATACAACCCCTTATCCGCCGCCAAGATCACCTGCCGGCAATCCGTCCCCTGCTGCGGCGTCATGGTCGACAACCCAATGCTAATCGTCAGGCTCGACCCCTCAGTCGGCGCGTTATGCGGAATCTTCAACGCAGCCACCGCCATGCGCAGCTTCTCAGCCACCAACCGCGCACCGCCCGGCGAGGTATTAGGCAGCACCAGGGCAAACTCCTCCCCTCCATAGCGCGCCGGCAAATCCGAAGGCCGACTGCTGGCCTCACGAATGGTCGCCGCCACCTTGCGCAAGGCTTCGTCACCCTCAACGTGCCCAAAACTGTCGTTATAGGTCTTGAAGAAATCCACATCAATCATCAACAACGACAACTGAGTCTGATCACGCATGGCCCGACGCCACTCCAGCTCCAGGTATTCATCAAAGTGACGACGGTTGGACAGCCCGGTCAGGCCATCAGAGTTCATCAGCCGTTGCAGTACCAGATTGGTGTCCAGCAACTGTTGCTGGCTGACCCGCAGCGCACGATAAGCCGCATCCCGCTGCAACAGGGTCATGTAGGACCGCGAGTGATAGCGAATGCGCGCCACCAATTCGATGTTGTCCGGCAGCTTGACCAAGTAATCATTGGCCCCTGCAGAAAAAGCCGCGCTCTTGATCAGCGGATCTTCTTTGGTGGACAGCACGATAATCGGGATATTCGCGGTGGCCGGATGATTGCGGTATTCGCGCACCAAGGTCAGACCGTCGAGGCCCGGCATCACCAGATCCTGCAGGATCACGGTCGGCTTGATGCGGATCGCCTGGGCAATCGCCTGGTGTGGATCGGCGCAGAAGTGGAAGTCGATATTTTCTTCATGGGCCAGGCCGCGTCGCACGGCTTCGCCGATCATGGCCTGGTCGTCGACCAGCAACACCATGGCGGCATTTTCGTCGGTCTTGATGTCGTCGATCTGTAAATCATTCATGTGCAGTCACCTGAATTACTACCTGCCAGCCAGCACCGCGGGAGGTCATGTTCATTTTGCAAAGACCTCCAGCAATCGGGGCGCAATTCTATCCAGTGGGCGAATTTCAACAGCAGCATCAATTGCCGCCGCCGCTTTGGGCATGCCATACACCGCCGAGCTTTGCTGATCCTGGGCGATGGTTAAATAACCTTGTTCACGCAGCAACTTGAGGCCCTGGGCCCCGTCACGCCCCATGCCGGTCAGCAGCACGCCGACGGCATCGCCATTCCAATGGCTGGCCACGCTTTCGAAAAACACGTCGATCGAAGGCCGGTAAATCTCGTTCACCGGCTCTGCGGTATAGGCCAGCGTGCCATTTTTCAGCAAACGAATGTGGTGGTTGGTGCCGGCCAGCAGCACCACGCCGCTTTGCGGGGGCTCGCCTTCACGGGCCAGGCGCACCGGCAGGCCGGAAGCGCTGCCCAGCCACTCGGCCATGCCGGCGGCGAACACTTGGTCCACATGCTGCACCAGCACAATGGCGGCGGGAAAGTCCCGGGGCAAACCCTTGAGCAGGATTTCCAGGGCAGCCGGACCACCGGCCGATGAACCGATTGCCACCAGGCTCTGGCGTTTACCGGTCATTCGCGGCGCAACGGTTTCGGCACGTACGCGGCTGCCGCGCTGGCCGATCAGCCAGCCGATATTGAGGATCTTGCGCAGCAGCGGCGCCGCCGCATCCTTGGGGTTGCCCACGCCCAGGGGCGGTGTGTCCACCACGTCCAACGCGCCGTGGCCCATGGCTTCAAATACCCGGCTGACGTTGGCCTGACGGTCGACGGTCACGATCACAATGGCGCACGGGGTCTCGGCCATGATCTGGCGGGTGGCTTCCACGCCGTCCATCACCGGCATGATCAGGTCCATCAGGATCAGGTCCGGCGTCAGTTCAGCGCAGCGCTGCACCGCTTCGAGGCCATTGGCGGCCACCCAGACGACTTGATGCGCGGGCTCGAAGCTCAAGGCGCGGCGCAAGGCCTCCACTGCCAGGGGCATGTCATTGACGATCGCAATCCTCATGCCCGCGCGCCTCCGATCAGTTCCACCACGGCATCCAGCAGGGCATCATCATGGAAACTGGCTTTGGCTAAATAATAGTCGGCGCCGGCGTCCAGTCCACGACGTCGGTCTTCTTCGCGATCCTTGTAGGACACCACCATCACCGGCAACGATTGCAGGCGACTGTCTCGGCGCAAGAGTGTGACCAATTCAATACCGTCCATACGAGGCATATCAATATCAGTGATCAACAGGTCAAAGTCTTCGGAGCGCAAGGCGTTCCAGCCGTCCATGCCATCGACCGCCACGGCCACTTCATAACCACGATTAAGTAACAATTTACGTTGCAGTTCACGCACGGTCAGCGAGTCGTCCACCACCAACACGCGTTTACGCGGTGCCTCAGTGGCTTGTTGGCTACGCCGCGCGATACGTTCCAGGCGGCCGGTGTTGAGCAGTTTGTCCACCGAACGCAGCATATCTTCGACATCGACGATCAGCACCACCGAGCCGTCATCCAGCAACGCGCCAGCGGAAATATCCTGGACCTTGCCCAGGCGATCATCCAGCGGCAGCACCACCAGGGTACGCTCGCCGATAAATCGCTCCACGGCAATCCCATACACCGCATCACGCTCGCGGATCACCACGACTTTCAAGGTGTCCGACTGGCCCTGCCCCGCCGGACGCTGCAACAACTGGCTGGCGGCAACCAGGCCGACGTGCCGGCCTTCGTGCCAGAAATGCTGGCGACCTTCCAGTTGCACAATATCGTCCGGCGCCAGGTCGCACATGCGCTCAATGTGAGCCAGCGGAAAGGCGTAGGCTTCTTCGCCGACTTCCACCACCAGGCTGCGCACCACCGACAGGGTCAATGGCACCTCCAGGTGGAAGCGGCTGCCCTGCCCCGCCGTCTGCTCCAGCACCACCGCGCCGCGCAGTTGGCGAACCATATGCTGCACCGCGTCCAGGCCGACGCCGCGCCCGGAGACTTCGGTGACCTTGTCACGCAGGCTGAACCCCGGCAGGAACAGGAACGTCAGCAACTCTTCTTCGCTCAGGCGCAGGGCGGTTTCCAGCGGCGACAGATGCCGGTCGACGATGGTGCCGCGCAGCCGTTCCAGGTCGACGCCATTACCGTCATCGCTCAATTCCAGCACCAGCAAGCCGGCCTGGTGGGACGCGCGCAGGCGGATCAGGCCTTCAGCCGGCTTGCCTGCGAGCAGGCGTTGCTCAGGCATTTCGATGCCGTGGTCGACCGCATTGCGCAACAAATGGGTGAGCGGCGCTTCGAGTTTTTCCAGCACATCACGGTCGACCTGGGTCTTTTCGCCCTCGATCTCCAGGCGTACCTGTTTGCCGAGGCTGCGGCCAAGGTCGCGCACCATGCGCACTTGCCCGGCCAGCACATCGGCAAACGGGCGCATGCGGCAGGCCAAAGCGGTGTCGTAGAGCACCTGGGCGCGCTGCCCGGCCTGCCAGCCAAACTCGTCCAGCTCGGCGGTTTTTTCCGCCAGCAGGGCCTGGGCTTCGCTGAGCAGGCGGCGGGTGTCGGCCAGCGCCTCTTGAGCTTCCAGGTTCAGATTTTGGGTCTTGAGTTGCCCGTCCAGCGCATCCAGGGCCCGCACGCTCTGGTTTTGAATGCGCTTGAGGCGCTGCAGGCTGGCCAAATATGGCTTGAGCCGCTGGGTTTCCACCAAGGATTTGCTCGACAGGTCCAAGAGGCTGTTCAAGCGCTCAGCGGTTACCCGCAGCACGCGCTCGCCGCCTTCGGTCATGCGTTTGTTCTGGCGCAGCGGCTCGGCAACCACCGGCGGCGCAGGCTCGGGTTCCGGCGGCAGTTCTTCAACGACAGGTACAGGCTCTGGCGGCGGCGCCACAGGCTTGACCGGCGCCTGGGACGGGTCCAACAGGCGCTCCATCAACGCCACATAGGCTTCGATATCCGCCGGCCCCACGTTATTGCCGGGCGTGGCGATGCGCATCAGCAGGTCGGTGCCTTGCAGCAACGCATCAATATGTTCGGGTTGCAGGTACAGGCGGCTTTCCTGGGCGCTGACCAGGCAATCTTCCATCACATGGGAGACGCTGACCCCGGCGTCGACCCCGACGATACGCGCCGCACCCTTGAGCGAGTGAGCGGCGCGCATGCAGGCTTCAAGCTGATCGGCCTGGGTCGGGTTGCGTTCCAGGGCCAGCAGGCCCGCGCTCAGCACCTGGGTCTGCGCGTCGGCTTCCAGGCTGAACAGCTCCAGCAGCGAGGCATCGCGCATCTGGTCGGGGGTCATGTGAGGCTCCGGGTCACGGCGGACAACAATTGCACCTCGTCCAGCCAACGCAGGCTGCGACCTTTCCACTGCAACACGCCTTGGGTGTAGCGCGCGCTGGCCTGGGTGCCGGAGGCCGAAGCCGCCTTCAAGGTGCGCTCATCGATGGCGTGGATCCCGTCGACTTCATCCACCGGTACCACCACCGGGCCATCCTGTGCGGCAATGATCAGCATGCGCGGCATGATGCGGCCGCCGCTGGCGCCGTTGCTGGTGACATCCAGGCCCAGCAGTTCCACCAGCGACAGGCACGCCACCAGCGCACCCCGCACATTGGCCACGCCGAGCAAGGCGCGCGAGCGTTGGTGCGGCAGGGAATGTATCGGTTGCAACGGCGCGACTTCCACCAGGCAACGGGTGGCAATGCCCAGCCATTCTTCGCCGAGGCGGAACATCAGCAACGAACGGGTGACCACATCTTCGCCCAGCTCGACAGCGGCATGCGGGCGATGCGCGTCCTGCTGCAAGGCGTAGCGGTCCAGCAAGCGCGTGGCTGCCGCCGAGTACACCGAGCAGTTGCGGCAATGGATATGGTCTGCCAACAGCGGGCAGGATTTGTCGCCATGGATGCCGATGCGGTTCCAGCAGTCGTCGATGGCTTGGGTGTCGGCCAGGGTCAGGTCCAGGCCTGCGGTGTCGAGCGCCTCGGTGTTACTCATCGTTTGGACTCACTGTCAGCTCGCTCGCTACGGGCAGCCCGCGCCTGCAAGCGGCGCGCTCCCGCACTGTCGCCCTGGGATTCGAGCAACGCGGCCAGGTGCATCAAGGCCTGCGGGTGCTGGGGTTCCAGGTACAAGGCTTTTCGATAATAACCCTGGGCCTCCAGAGCACTACCGGCCACATCACTCAACAACCCGAGCCAGTAGAACACCTGAGCAGCCGGCGGATGGTTGCTCAAATACTGCTCGCACGCGGCGCGGGCTTCGGCACTCTTGCCTTCATTGGCCAGGGTGGCGATGCGGCTGAGCAGGTCGCCCGCATCGGTGTGCGGCGCCTTGATCGGCACCACTTGAGCGCTGGCCGTGCTGAACGGCCGTGGCTTGCTCGGAATCGGCGCCGCACTGCGTTGCGGGATAGGCGCGGCAATCGGCACAAACACGGGCGCAGGTATGACCGGCTCGGCATGCCGACTGAATGCAAACGACTGCGGCACCCCAATTGAGCGCATGCCATGGCGCCCCAGCAAGCTGCCCTCGGCCGGGCCGATAAACAGCACGCCGTCCACATGGGTCAGGCCCTTGAGCACATCGAAAACCTGCTTCTGCGTCGGCTGGTCGAAGTAGATCAGCAGGTTGCGGCAGAACACGAAGTCGTAGCTCGCCTCATTCGCCAGCAAGCCCGGATCAAGCAAGTTGCCCACCTGCAGACGCACCTGTTCGCGCACACGGTCGGCAATGTGGTAACCGTCGCCATACTCGGTGAAATGGCGGTCGCGAAAGGCAATATCGCCACCGCGAAACGAGTTCTTGCCATACACCCCGCGCCGCGCACGCTCCACCGACAGCGGGCTGACATCCAGGCCCAGCACCTTGAACTGGTGCGGCGCGAGGCCAGCGTCCAGTAATGCCATGGCAATCGAATAAGGTTCTTCACCGGTGGAGCACGGCAGGCTGAGGATGCGCAGTGCGCGCATCTGCTTGATTTCGACCAGCCGCGCCTTGGCCAAGCGGGCCAGGGTCGCAAATGATTCGGGGTACCGGAAAAACCAGGTTTCCGGGACGATTACCGCTTCGATCAGCGCCTGCTGCTCATCCTCGGAACTTTGCAGGTGCTGCCAGTACTCGCCGGCCGTTTGCGCATTGACGGCCTGGCTGCGCTGGCGCAACGCGCGTTCGATGATGGCTTCGCCCACCGACGCGACATCCAGACCGATGCGCTCTTTAAGGAAGGCAAAGAAACGCGGATCGCTGCTCATAGGCTCAGCTCGGCAGAAAACAGCACGGCACGCACCTCATCGGTGAGCAGGTCATTCACGCCGATCCATTGCATCAAGCCCAACGCGTCTTCACGCACCGGCCCCAGGTACGGCGCCTGGCGGTTGTCGAGGCCATAGGGCTGAAACTCCGCCGGGTCGCAACGCAACGTGTCGGTGGCCTGCTCCAGGATCAGTCCCAGCCAGCGCGCTTCAATCCAGGGCTCGGGCTGGTAATTGACCAGCACCAGCCGCGTGCTGGTACGTGCCTGGGCGGCGGTGCCGAAGGTCAAGGCGCTGAGGTCGATCACCGGCACCAGTGCACCACGGTGGGCAAAAATGCCCGCCACCCACAGCGGCGCATGGGCGATGGGTTTCAAAGGCAGGCGCGGCAGCACCTCGGCCACTTCGGTGGCCTTGAGGGCGTAACGTTCGTTGCCGATGTGGAACACCAGGAACAACGCCTTTTTCGCTGCCGGGACGGCGCCGCGTTTAGCCGCGAGGTCGCTCATCAGACTTTGAAACGCGACACGCCGCTGCGCAGACCGACCGCCACCTGGCTCAGCTCATCAATGGCAAAGCTGGCCTGGCGCAGGGACTCGACGGTCTGGCTGCTGGCATCGCCCAGTTGCACCAGGGCGTGGTTGATCTGCTCGGCACCGGTGGCCTGGGCCTGCATGCCTTCGTTGACCATCAACACCCGCGGCGCGAGGGCCTGGACCTGATGAATGATCTGCGACAGCTGCTCGCCGACTTGCTGCACTTCAAACATGCCGCGACGCACTTCTTCGGAGAACTTGTCCATGCCCATCACGCCAGCGGACACCGCCGACTGGATCTCGCGCACCATCTGCTCGATGTCGTAGGTAGCCACGGCCGTCTGGTCGGCCAGTCGCCGCACTTCGGTGGCCACCACGGCAAAACCGCGACCGTACTCGCCGGCTTTCTCAGCCTCGATGGCCGCGTTGAGCGACAGCAGGTTGGTCTGGTCGGCAACCTTGACGATGGTCACCACCACCTGGTTGATGTTGCCGGCCTTCTCATTGAGGATCGCCAGCTTGGCGTTGACCAGGTCGGCCGCGCCCATCACCGAGTGCATGGTTTCTTCCATGCGCGCCAGGCCTTGCTGGCCGGAACCGGCGGCGACCGAAGCCTGGTCGGCGGCGGTGGACACTTCGGTCATGGTGCGCACCAGGTCCTTGGACGTGGCCGCGATTTCGCGGGAGGTGGCACCGATTTCAGTGGTGGTCGCAGCGGTTTCAGTGGCGGTGGCCTGTTGCTGCTTGGACGTGGCAGCAATCTCGGTGACCGAGGTGGTGACCTGCACCGACGAACGCTGGGCCTGGGATACCAGGGCCGTCAGCTCGGTCATCATGTCGTTGAAGCCGGTTTCCACCGCATTGAATTCGTCTTTGCGCTCCAGGTTCAAGCGCTTGCTCAGGTCGCCGTCGCGCATGGTTTCGAGGATATCGACGATGCGTTGCATCGGCGCCATGATCGCGCGCATCAGCAGCAGGCCACACAGGCCGGCGGCGAGGATGGCGACGACCAGCGATACGAACATGCTGATTTTAGCAGCGGAAACCGCATCATCGATGGCGTTGGTCGCACGGTCGGCGACGTTCTTGTTCTCGGTGATGATGTCGTTGAGCTTCATGCGGCCTGCGGTCCAGGTCGGCGTCAGCTGCGTATCAAACTCTTTGCGGGCGGCCGCCAGGTCACCGCGTTGCAGGCTGTCGAGCACCGTGGACAGGCTCTTGTTGTAGGCCTGGTGCAGGGCTTCGAATTTGTCGAACTCGGAACGGTCTTCACTGCCGGCAATGGTTTTATCGTAATTGCTCATCTGCTGCAGGATGCGCGCTTCGAAGGACTTGAACTCCGCCCGATCAGCGTCGCTCAGTTGCTTGTTCTCACGCAGGCCCAGCAATTCAAGGGTCTGCAGGTAGCTGTCGACCCAGGCGCTACGGATCATTGAACTGAGATAGACCCCCGGCACCGCGTCATCGCGCACCGCGACTTCGCTGGTTTCGATCTTCAGCAACCGTGAATAGGAGACCACAACCATTAACAGCATGATGGCGATAATGACCGCAAAGCTTGCCAAGATCCGTTGGCGCAAGGTCCAGTTCTTCACAGTAATTCCTCGAAGGGCCGATCAAATGCCGGGGAGTATAGCTGAGCAGAAGCCCTCATTTATCAACGGGTTTTGATGTAACGCTCACAGAATGCAAAAACACCCCGGGCCTTTATGGCATCCGGGGTGTTTTCGATAAAGCGATGGGCTCAGAGCGCCGCTTGGCGCACCTGTTTTTCCAGCTCCAGCTTCAAACCCGGCTCCAGTTTCAGTTGACGGGCCAACTCATCGAGGTAGGCCTTTTCCATGAAGTTTTCCTCATCCACCAGCATCACACTGGCGATGTACATCTCTGCAGCCATTTCCGGTGTGCCGGCAGCCCGCGCTACGTCGGCCGGGTCGAGGGGTTTGTTGAGTTCGGCGTGCAGCCAGCTTTGCAGTTCGCGGTCGTTGTCCAACTTGGTGAATTCGCCCTCGATCAGCGCACGCTCGCGCTCATCCACATGGCCGTCAGCCTTGGCGGCGGCGACCAGTGCCTTGAGAATGCCTTGGCTGTGTTGCTCGACCTGGGCCGGTGGCAGTCGGTCGATGGTCTGCGGTTCGCCTTGTGGCGCATTGGCTTGGCTGGCCTGCCAGTTGCCATAGGCTTTGTAGGCAATCACGCCCAGTGCGGCCAAACCACCGTAGGTCAGGGCTTTGCCGCCGAATTTGCGGGCTTTTTTGTTACCCAACAGCAAGCCCATCGCGCCGGCCGCCAAGGCACCGCCGCCCGCGCCACCGAGCAGGCTGCCCAGGCCGCCACCGCCGAGCAAACCGCCCAGTGCACCTTTGTCGTCCTGTTTACGCTGGCCGCCAGCCTTGTTTTGCAACATGTCCTGGCCAGACTTGAGCAACTGATCGAGCAATCCACGGGTATTCATTCGTAGCCTCCAGACACTAGGGTTCATAGGACCAATAGGCCCCCAGCGTAAAACTAAGTGCCAAAAAGCCTCGATCTAGAGTGCTTCCAGATGTAACGCGGCCGCCCTTCGCTTAAATCGATATACACTCGAACAAATCTATAAAAACACCCCACTGGTAATTCCAGCATGATGACCTTGCGTCAAATCCGGCATTTTATCGCCGTGGCCGAGACCGGCTCGATCTCTGCCGCCGCGCAGACGGCGTTCATTTCCCAGTCCACCCTGACCCTGGCGATCCAGCAATTGGAGCAGGAAATCGGCGTCAACCTGTTCAACCGGCATGCCAAGGGCATGACCCTGACCCACCAGGGCCATCAATTCCTGCGCCAGGCGCACCTGATCCTTGCCACCGTCGACAACGCCAAACGCAGCCTGCAACAGAGCACTGATCAGGTAGCCGGGCAGCTGATCATCGGTGTGACCAGCCTGGTGGCCGGTTATTACCTCGCTGACCTGCTGACGCGATTCCAGCGCGCCTACCCCAATGTGGAAATCCGCGTGATGGAGGATGAGCGCCCGTACATCGAGCATTTGCTGGTCAGTGGCGAAATCGATGTGGGCGTGCTGATCCTCTCCAACCTCGAAGACCGACACGCCCTGCAGACCGAAGTCCTCACCCACTCCCCGCACCGCTTGTGGCTACCGGCACAGCATCCACTGCTGGAACACGACAGCATCAACCTGGCCGATGTGGCGCGTGAACCGCTGATCCAGCTGAATGTGGATGAAATGGGCCACAACGCCCAGCGCATGTGGACCGGCGCGGGCCTGCAACCGCGCGTGACGTTGCGCACCGCCTCCACCGAAGCCGTGCGCAGTCTGGTGGCCGCGGGCCTCGGCGTGTCGATCCAGCCGGACATGACCTACCGGCCTTGGTCTCTGGAAGGCGACATCATTGAAGCCCGGCCGATTGCCGACCTCAGCCAGACCCTCGACGTCGGCCTGGCCTGGCGCCGTGGCACCGCACGCCCAGCGCTGGTGGACCCGTTCCTGACGGTGGCCCGCGAACAGCCGCACCCGCGCAAGCCATCTATTTAATCGAATGCTGCATTCAGTATTTAGTATTTGTTGACCTCGCGCCTGACCTCTAGTCTCTGTTCATCCCATAAGAGAAGGTCAGGCGCCTTGTAAGAGAACGCCCATGGCCACACAAGAAAAGAGATCGCGAAAAATGTCCGGCGCGCCCACCCCGCTGCTCACTGCGTTGCTGATCGACGGCGAACTGGTCCAGGGCCAGGGGTTTGCCGAGCCGATCCTCAACCCGGCCACCGGTGAAGTGCTCACTCAGATCGCCGAAGCCAGCACAGAGCAGGTCGAAACCGCGATCCTCGCCGCCCACCGCGCCTTTGCCGGCTGGTCGCGCACCACGCCGCAGCAGCGTTCGAACATCCTGCTCGGCATCGCCGACGCCATCGAAAAACAAGCTGATTACCTGGCCCGCCTCGAATCCCTGAACTGCGGCAAGCCGTTGCACTTGGCCCGCCAGGATGACTTGAGTGCCACCGTCGATGTATTCCGCTTCTTCGCCGGAGCCGTGCGTTGCCAGACCGGGCAGTTGAGCGGTGAATACCTGCCCGGTTACACCAGCATGGTGCGTCGCGATCCGATTGGCGTAGTGGCCTCGATTGCGCCGTGGAACTACCCGTTGATGATGGCCGCGTGGAAGATCGCCCCGGCCCTGGCTGCCGGTAATACCCTGGTGTTCAAACCGTCGGAACACACGCCGCTGTCGATCCTGGCCCTGGCGCCCGTGCTTAAAGAGCTGCTGCCACGTGGTGTGATCAACATTCTGTGTGGCGGCGGCGAAGGCGTAGGCAGTCACTTGGTCAGTCACCCCAAGGTGCGCATGGTCTCGCTGACCGGCGATATCGTCACCGGGCAGAAAATCCTGCAAGCCGCCTCCAAAACCCTCAAGCGCACACACCTGGAACTGGGAGGCAAGGCGCCGGTGATCGTGTGCAACGACGCCGACCTGCAAGCCGTGGTCGAGGGCGTGCGCGCCTATGGCTATTACAACGCCGGCCAGGACTGCACCGCCGCGTGCCGCATCTACGCCCAGGCCGGGATCCACGACAAACTGGTGGCTGAGCTGGGCGCGGCGGTCAGCAGCCTGCGTTTTGCCGGCAAGCGCGATGCCGACAATGAGCTCGGCCCGCTGATCAGCACGCGTCAGCGCGACCGCGTCGCCAGTTTTGTCGAACGTGCCCTCGGCCAGCCGCATATCGAACGCATCACCGGCGCCGCCGTGCATTCCGGCGCGGGCTTCTATTACCAGCCGACCTTGCTCGCCGGGTGTAAACAGAACGATGAAATCGTGCAGCGCGAAGTGTTCGGCCCGGTGGTCACCGTGACCCGCTTCGATGAGCTGGAACAGGCGGTGGACTGGGCCAACGACTCCGAATACGGCCTGGCCTCCTCGGTGTGGACCCAGAACCTGGACAAGGCCATGCAGGTGGCGGCGCGCCTGCAATACGGCTGCACCTGGATCAACAGCCATTTCATGCTGGTCAGCGAAATGCCCCACGGAGGCTTGAAGCGCTCGGGGTATGGGAAGGATCTTTCGAGTGATTCACTGCAGGACTATAGCGTTGTCAGGCACATCATGGCCCGGCACGGGAATGAGCTTTAGCTGCAAGCTACAAGTAAACGCAGATGCGCTTTTTCTTGCAGCTTGCGGCTTGAAGCCAGGAGCTACGCTAAAACAACAAACAACACCTACAACTGCTTTTACTGCCCCGACCATAATTAAAGAAGAGGGAACCCCCATGTCTGCGCACAAGACCGCACTGCTCAGTGCCCTGACCACTGCACTGCTGGCCAGCGCCAGCCTCCAGGCCGCCGAACCGCTCAAAGCGGTGGGCGCCGGTGAAGGCCAGTTGGATATCGTCGCCTGGCCCGGCTATATCGAACGTGGCGAAAGCGACAAGGCCTACGACTGGGTCAGCGGTTTCGAGAAGGAAACCGGCTGCAAGGTCAACGTGAAAACCGCTGCCACCTCTGACGAAATGGTCAGTTTGATGGCCAAAGGCGGGTATGACCTGGTCACCGCGTCGGGCGATGCGTCGTTGCGGCTGATCGTCGGCAAACGTGTGCAGCCGATCAACACCTCGCTGATCCCCAACTGGAAGAACATCGACCCGCGCCTGAAAGATGCGCCGTGGTACGTAGTCGGCCAGCAAACCTATGGCACCCCTTACCAGTGGGGCCCGAACGTGTTGATGTACAACACCAACGTGTTCAAGACCGCGCCCACCAGCTGGAATGTGCTGTTCGAAGCGCAGAACCTGCCGGACGGCAAGCCGTACAAAGGTCGCGTGCAGGCGTATGACGGCCCGATCTACATCGCGGACGCGGCGCTGTACCTCAAGTCGACCCAGCCGGAACTGGGCATCCAGAACCCCTATGAACTGACTGAAACCCAGTACAAGGCCGTGCTCGAATTGCTGCGCGCGCAACAACCGCTGATCCACCGCTACTGGCACGACACCACCGTGCAAATGAGTGACTTCAAGAATGAAGGCGTGGTGGCCTCCAGCGCCTGGCCGTATCAGGTCAACGGCCTGCAGAACGAGAAACAGCCGATTGCCTCGACCATTCCAAAGGAAGGCGCCACCGGCTGGGCCGACACCACCATGCTGCACACCGAGGCCAAGCACCCGAACTGCGCCTACAAGTGGATGGATTGGTCGCTGCAGCCGAAGGTCCAGGGCGACGTTGCCGCCTGGTTCGGTTCGTTGCCGGCAGTGCCTGCGGCGTGTAAGGAAAGCGAGTTGCTCGGCGCCGAAGGCTGCAAGACCAACGGTTTCGACCAGTTCGACAAGATCGCCTTCTGGAAAACCCCGCAGGCTGAGGGCGGCAAGTTCGTGCCTTACAGCCGCTGGACCCAGGATTACATCGCGATCATGGGCGGCCGCTAAAGGTCTCTGCAGAGACCGCTTCTTGTGGTGAGCAGGCTTGCCCTGCGCGGGGCAAGCCCGCTCACCACAAAAGCCCGATTTTGACCGTTTCAGCGCAGCACCCATGCATCCTCGTTTTTTCAGAAGTCCAGGCCGGGCCGCTGCGACGACCCGCGCCTTTTCGGAGCACCGCACCATGACGCTTGCAGTCCAATTCACCCACGTTTCCCGTCAGTTCGGCGAAGTGAAAGCCGTTGACCGGGTTTCCATCGACATCCAGGACGGCGAGTTCTTTTCCATGCTCGGCCCTTCCGGCTCGGGCAAGACCACCTGCCTGCGCCTGATAGCCGGGTTTGAGCAGCCGAGCGCAGGCTCGATCCGTATCCATGGCGAGGAAGCCGCCGGCTTGCCGCCCTATCAGCGCGATGTGAACACCGTGTTCCAGGATTACGCGCTGTTCCCCCATATGAATGTGCGCGACAACGTGGCCTACGGCCTCAAGGTCAAGGGCGTGGGCAAGGCGGAACGCCTGAACCGTGCCGAAGAGGCGCTGGCCATGGTCGCCCTCGGCGGCTACGGCGACCGCAAGCCGGTGCAACTCTCCGGCGGCCAGCGCCAGCGTGTGGCCCTGGCCCGCGCCCTGGTCAATCGTCCACGGGTGCTGCTACTGGACGAACCCCTGGGTGCCCTCGACCTCAAGCTGCGCGAGCAGATGCAAAGCGAGCTGAAAAAGCTGCAACGCCAGTTGGGCATCACTTTTATCTTCGTGACCCACGACCAGACCGAAGCGCTGTCGATGTCCGACCGCGTGGCCGTGTTCAACAAAGGCCGCATCGAGCAAGTCGACACCCCGCGCAACCTCTATATGAAACCGGCCACGTCGTTCGTCGCTGAGTTTGTCGGCACCTCCAACGTGATTCGTGGCGAGCTGGCCCAGCGTCTAAGCGGCAACCCACAGCCCTTCTCAATCCGCCCGGAACATGTGCGCTTTGCCGAAGGCCCGCTGGGCGCTGGCGAAGTGGAAATCAGCGGCTTGCTCCACGACATCCAGTACCAAGGCAGCGCCACCCGCTATGAACTGAAGCTGGAAAACGGCCAGGCCCTGAACATCAGCCGCGCCAACAATCAGTGGCTGGACACAAGCGCCGGCCACCAGGTCGGCCAAACCCTCACCGCGCGCTGGGCCCGTGAAGCCATGGTGCCGCTGACCGATATCGCAGGCGAGGTGTGACATGAGCCTGGCCCTTTCCCAACCGCCGATGCGCAGGTTTTCCAACCTGCTGTACCGCAAGCCCAACCTCTACCTGGCGATGCTGCTGGTGCCGCCGCTGATCTGGTTCGGCGCGATCTACCTCGGCTCGTTGCTGACCCTGCTGTGGCAAGGTTTCTATACGTTTGATGACTTCACCATGGCGGTCACCCCGGACCTGACCCTGGCTAACTTCGCCGCGCTGTTCCAGCCGTCGAACTTCGACATCATCGTGCGCACCCTGAGCATGGCCATTGTGGTGTCGATCGCCAGCGCCGTCGTCGCCTTTCCGATTGCCTACTACATGGCGCGCTACACCACGGGCAAGACCAAGGCGTTCTTCTACATCGCGGTGATGATGCCGATGTGGGCCAGTTACATCGTCAAGGCCTACGCCTGGACCTTGCTGCTGGCCAAGGGCGGCGTGGCGCAGTGGTTTGTGCAGCACCTGGGGTTGGAGCCGGTATTGCAGTTCGTGCTGGGCATTCCGGGCGTGGGCGGCAGCACCTTGAGCACCTCGCACCTGGGGCGCTTCATGGTGTTTGTCTACATCTGGCTGCCGTTCATGATTCTGCCGATCCAGGCGTCCCTGGAACGTTTGCCGCCCTCATTGCTGCAAGCGTCGGCGGATTTGGGCGCCAAGCCGCGCCAGACGTTCATGCAGGTGATCCTGCCGCTGTCGATTCCGGGGATTGCCGCCGGCTCCATCTTCACCTTCTCGCTGACCCTGGGCGACTTCATCGTGCCGCAGCTGGTGGGCCCGCCGGGTTACTTCGTGGGCGGCATGGTCTACGCGCAGCAAGGCGCCATCGGCAACATGCCCATGGCGGCGGCGTTCACCCTGGTGCCCATCGTGCTGATCGCGGTTTACCTGTCCATCGTCAAACGCCTGGGGGCCTTCGATGCACTCTGAAAAATCTTCCATGGGTCTGAAGATCGCAGCTTGGGGTGGACTGGTTTTTCTCCACTTCCCGATCCTGATCATCTTCCTCTACGCCTTCAACACAGAAGAAGCGGCGTTCAGCTTCCCGCCACAGGGCTTCACGTTGAAGTGGTTCAGCGTGGCCTTCGCCCGGCCGGATGTGCTGGAAGCGATCAAGCTGTCGTTGCAGATTGCGGCCATCGCTACCCTGATCGCCATGGTGCTCGGCACCCTGGCCTCGGCGGCGCTGTATCGCCGTGAGTTCTTTGGCAAGCAAGGCGTGTCATTGATGCTGATCCTGCCGATTGCGCTGCCGGGGATCATCACCGGTATCGCGTTGCTGGCGACTTTCAAGACGCTCGGGATCGAGCCGGGGATGTTCACCATCATCGTCGGCCACGCGACCTTTTGCGTGGTGATCGTCTACAACAACGTCATCGCCCGCCTGCGCCGTACCTCCCACAGTTTGATCGAAGCCTCGATGGACCTGGGCGCCGACGGCTGGCAGACCTTCCGCTACATCATCATGCCCAACCTGGGCTCGGCGCTGCTGGCCGGCGGCATGCTCGCCTTTGCGCTGTCGTTCGACGAAATCATCGTCACCACCTTCACCGCCGGCCACGAACGCACCTTGCCGTTGTGGCTGCTCAACCAACTGAGCCGCCCACGGGATGTGCCGGTGACCAACGTGGTCGCGATGCTGGTGATGCTGGTGACGATGTTCCCGATTCTCGGTGCCTATTACCTGACGCGCGGCGGTGAAAGCGTGGCCGGTAGTGGCGGTAAATAATTGTTTGAAGAGGACATGGCGATGCAAACCAAATTGCTGATCAATGGCCAACTGGTCGAGGGCGAAGGCCCGGCCCAGGCGGTATTCAACCCGGCGCTCGGCCGCGTGCTGGTGGAAATCAACGAAGCCAGCGAAGCCCAGGTCGACGCCGCCGTGCGCGCAGCCGATGCGGCTTTCGAAAGCTGGTCGCAAACCGCGCCCAAGGACCGTTCGCTGCTGCTGCTGAAACTGGCGGACGTGATCGAGGCCCACGGCGAAGAGCTGGCCAAGCTGGAATCAGACAACTGCGGCAAGCCCTACAGCGCCGCCCTGAACGATGAAATTCCAGCGATTGCCGACGTATTCCGCTTCTTTGCCGGCGCCAGCCGTTGCATGAGCGGCTCGGCCGGCGGCGAATACCTGCCCGGCCACACCTCGATGATCCGCCGCGATCCGGTGGGGGTGATTGCTTCCATCGCGCCGTGGAACTACCCGCTGATGATGGTCGCCTGGAAAATCGCCCCGGCCCTCGCCGCCGGTAATACCGTGGTGCTCAAGCCGTCGGAGCAAACCCCGTTGACCGCGCTACGCATGGTCGAATTGGCCGCTGAAATCTTCCCGGCCGGTGTACTCAACCTGGTGTTCGGCCGTGGGCCAACCGTCGGCAGCCCGCTGGTGAACCACCCGAAAGTGCGCATGGTGTCGTTGACCGGTTCCATCGCCACCGGCGCAAACATCATCTCCAGCACCGCCGACAGCGTGAAGCGCATGCACATGGAGTTGGGTGGCAAGGCGCCAGTGATCATCTTCAACGACGCGGACATCGACGCCGCCGTGGACGGTATTCGTACCTTTGGTTTCTACAACGCCGGTCAGGATTGCACGGCGGCCTGCCGGATTTATGCGCAGGCGGATATCTACGATGCGTTTGTCGAGAAGCTCGGTGCGGCGGTCGCCAGTATCAAGTACGGCTTGCAGGATGACCCGGCCACCGAGCTGGGCCCATTGATTACCGCGCAGCATCGCGACCGTGTCGCCGGGTTTGTCGAACGCGCCGTGGCGCAGTCGCACATTCGCCTGGTCACCGGTGGCAAGGCCGTGGAAGGCAATGGTTTCTTCTTTGAACCGACGGTATTGGCCGACGCACAGCAGGACGACGAAATCGTGCGCCGTGAGGTGTTTGGGCCGGTGGTGTCGGTGACCAAGTTCACTGATGAAGCACAGGTACTGGGCTGGGCCAATGATTCGGACTACGGCCTGGCGTCATCCGTGTGGACCGCCGATGTAGGACGCGCCCACCGCTTGGCCGCACGCCTGCAGTACGGCTGCACCTGGGTGAACACCCACTTCATGCTCGTCAGCGAAATGCCCCACGGCGGCCAGAAACTGTCCGGGTATGGCAAGGACATGTCCATGTACGGGCTGGAGGACTACACCACCGTGCGCCATGTGATGTTCAAGCACTGACGAATTAACCCGGCATCCTCCCTGGATGCCGGGAACCTATAACAATAATTTTCAGGATCCCCCATGGATATCACCCGCCGCGACTTCCTCAACGGCGTCGCTGTCACCATTGCCGCCGGCATGACCCCGCTGCAAATCCTGCAAGCCGCTCCCGATGGCCGTTACTACCCACCCGCCCTCACCGGCCTGCGCGGCAGCCATGCCGGCTCGTTCGAAGTGGCGCACCAGATGGGCTGGGAAAAGAAGGTGTTCAACACCGACGCACTGCCGATCACCGAGGACTATGACCTGGTGGTCGTGGGCGGCGGCTTGAGTGGTTTGTCAGCGGCGTGGTTCTACCGCGAGAAGCACCCCAAGGCGAAGATCCTGATCCTGGAAAACCACGACGACTTCGGCGGTCACGCCAAGCGCAACGAATTCCAGGCCGGTGGCCGCATGATCATCGGCTACGGCGGCAGCGAGGCGTTCCAGTCGCCCAACCACCTGTACAGCCAGGAAGTGAACGGGTTGTTGAAAAAGCTCGGGGTGAATATCAAGCGCTTCGAAACCGCCTTCGACCGCCAGTTCTACCCAGGCCTTGGGCTGTCGCGCGGGGTGTTTTTCGACAAGGAAAACTTCGGCGAAGACAAACTGGTGACCGGCGACCCGACGCCAATGGTGGCCGACGATATTGCACCCGACCAGTTGAATGCCCGAGCCATCAGCGACTTCATCAATGACTTCCCCTTGCCAGCGGCCGACCGCCAGGCCCTGATCGAACTGCACACCGCGCCCAAGGATTACCTGCCGGGCAAGACGGCCGAAGAAAAGGCCGACACCCTGGCAACCACCAGCTACCGCGATTTCCTGCTCAAGAACGTAGGATTATCCGAAGGCGCAGTGAAGTACTTCCAGAGTCGCACCAATGACTTCATGGCGTTGAGCATCGATGCCGTCGCTGCTGCTGACGCTTATAGCGTGGGTTTCCCAGGCTTTGCCGGGATGAACCTGGCGCAGATCAGCGAAGAAGCGGCAGCGGAAATGGAAGAGCCCTACATCTACCACTTCCCAGATGGCAATGCGTCGGTGGCGCGGTTGCTGGTGCGCAGCCTGATTCCGGGCGTGGCGCCAGGGCACACCATGGACGATATCGTGCTGGCGGCGTTTGACTACGCCAAGCTCGACCAGCCCAAGGCGGCCGTGCGCTTGCGCTTGAACAGCACGGCAGTCAGCGTGCGTAACGTCGGCAGCAGCGTGCATATCGGCTACAGCCGTGGCGGACAACTCGCACAGGTGCGCGGCAAACGCTGCATCCTGGCCTGCTACAACATGATGATTCCGTATCTGCTGAAAGACCTGCCGGCAACCCAAGCCCAAGCCCTGAGCCAGAACGTGAAGTACCCGCTGGTGTACACCAAGGTGGTGATCCGCAATTGGCAGTCGTTCCAGAAGTTGGGCGTGCATGAAATCTACGCGGCGACCCAGCCCTACAGCCGCATCAAGCTGGATTACCCGGTGAGCATGGGCGGCTACGACCACCCGCGCGACCCGACGCAGCCGATCGGCTTGCACATGGTCTACGTACCCACCAGCCCCAACAGCGGCATGAACGCCCGCGACCAGGCCCGCGCCGGACGCGGCAAGCTGTATGGGCAAACGTTCGAGCAATTGGAAGCGCAGTTGCGTGACCAGTTGCAACGCATGCTCGGGCCAGGTGGGTTCAACCATGAGACCGACATTTTGGCGATCACTGTCAACCGCTGGTCACACGGTTATGCGAGCTTCTCCAACAGCTTGTTCGACGATGCGGACCAGAGCGAAGCGTGGATGAACCTGGCGAAAAAGCCGCTGGGGCATGTGAGCATCGCCAACTCGGACGCGGCGTGGAGTGCGTATGCCCATGCGGCGATTGATGAAGCTTACCGGGCTGTGGGCGAAGTGAGCTGAGGACTTGTAGTGAGCGGGCTTGCCCCGCTCACTACAGGGCTGCCTGACAATTGGAAATGTCTTGTCGCACTTGCAACGCCATCACCCAGCCATCAATCAATTTTCCTACGTCATCGAACCGCTTAAGCTATCCGGCGTCTGTTTAATGTCCGTTGCGTTTGGTCGAAGGCATGTCCGAACCGTAATTTCTGATCCGCTACGTGCCAGGAACGGCGCGGGATTTGCTCACGACAGGTTGTCTCTATGCACCGCAGGAATTTGCTCAAAGCGTCCATGGCCATTGCGGCTTACACCGGTTTGTCGGCCAGCGGCCTACTTGCCGCCCAGGCCTGGGCCGGGAACCGTGCCGCCGATGGAAAGGCCGTGGCGTTCGATTTCGACTCGCTCAAGGCCCAGGCCAAACAACTGGCCGGGACCGCTTACAAGGACACCAAACAGGTGCTGCCGCCGACGCTGGCGACCATGACCCCGCAGAATTTCAACGCCATCGGCTACGACGGCAACCATTCACTGTGGAAAGAGTTGAACGGCCAATTGGACGTGCAGTTCTTCCACGTCGGCATGGGCTTCAAGACGCCAGTGCGCATGCACAGCGTCGACCCCAAGACCCGCGAAGCGCGTGAAGTACATTTCCGCCCGTCGCTGTTCAACTATGAAAAGACCACGGTCGACACCAAGCAACTGACCGGGGACCTGGGTTTTTCCGGCTTCAAGCTGTTCAAGGCGCCGGAACTGGACCGCCATGACGTGCTGTCGTTTCTCGGCGCCAGCTACTTCCGTGCGGTGGACAACACCGGGCAGTACGGTCTTTCGGCCCGCGGCCTGGCCATCGACACCTACGCGAAAAAACGCGAGGAGTTCCCCGACTTCACGCAGTTCTGGTTTGAAACCCCGGACAAGAACGCCACCCGCTTTGTGGTCTACGCCCTGCTCGACTCCCCGAGCGCCACGGGTGCCTACCGTTTCGATATCGACTGCCAGGCCAACCAGGTGGTGATGGCAATCGACGCACACATCAATGCACGTACCACCATCGAACAACTGGGCATCGCACCGATGACCAGCATGTTCAGCTGCGGCACCCACGAACGGCGCATGTGCGACACCATCCACCCGCAGATCCACGATTCGGACCGCCTGGCCATGTGGCGCGGCAACGGCGAGTGGATCTGCCGCCCGCTGAACAACCCAGCCAAGCTGCAATTCAACGCCTTTGCCGACAAAGACCCGAAAGGCTTCGGCCTGGTGCAGACCGACCATGAGTTCGCCAGTTACCAGGATACGGTGGACTGGTACAGCAAGCGCCCAAGCCTGTGGGTCGAACCGACCACTGCGTGGGGTGAAGGCTCCATCGACCTGCTGGAAATTCCTACCACCGGCGAGACACTGGATAACATCGTGGCCTTCTGGACCCCGAAAAAACCCGTGGCAGCCGGCGACTCGCTCAACTATGGCTACAAGCTGTACTGGAGCGCCCTGCCACCGGTGAGTACGCCGCTGGCACAAGTCGACGCGACCCGTTCAGGCATGGGTGGCTTTACCGAGGGTTGGGCACCGGGCGAGCACTACCCACCCGTGTGGGCGCGCCGTTTTGCCGTGGACTTCAAGGGCGGCGGCCTGGATCGCCTGCCACCGGGCACCGGGATCGAGCCGGTGGTGACCTGCTCCCATGGCGAAGTAAAAGACTTCAGCGTGCTGGTGCTGGATAACATCAAGGGCTACCGCATCCTGTTTGACTGGTACCCGACCAGCGACAGCGTGGAGCCGGTGGAACTGCGCCTGTTCATTCGCACCCAGGACCGCACCTTGAGTGAAACCTGGTTGTACCAGTACTTTCCGCCGGCTCCGGACCAGCGTAAGTACACCTGATTGACCGCGTTCCCACGCGTGCGTGGGAACGTTCCTCCTGCGGCTCAGAACCGCGACACACTCTTCATCGCCCCAATCAAATAGCGCATCGCCACCTGATCGTTTTCGGTCAGGGCGCGATATTGCGCCAGCAGTTCAGCTTCATCCGAACTCAGCCTTCGGCCACGCAAAGACACCCTGCGGGCCAGAAATAACGCCACCACACCCGCTACACCATAGGAACTGGCCATGGACTGCTTCTCCTGATATCCATCAAATACTCCCGTTGCCCATAACTGCCTCCCATGAAGCGCAATGCCTCAGTGAGCAAACCAACTGACTTCCTGGGCCAGAAATCAGACTTACCCTAAGCGTAGAAACCTTCTTGCCGAGCGTGGGACTTTTTTAGAGTAATCACTTAAATATTTGCTTCGGTAACAAAGACCTACAGCACTTTCTCACCTAACGGTCGGTAGAGATGAATGTCATGGGGCTCCTGTGCAAACAGGCCTGGATCAGGTTGATGCAGTAACAGGCAGCCTTGGCGTAGGTAAAAGTCCACGGTATTGCGCGATTCCGTGGCCGAGATATACAACGCCTCCGCGCCGGTTTGACGGCCGTGCTCACAGGCCAGCGCGAACAGACGCCCTCCCAGCCCCAAGCCGCGCGCCGCGTGGCTGACGTGCAGGAACTTCAGTTGGCGCATGCGCAGCTGCTGGTTATGGAGGGTGCGATTGTCCACCACCGCCGCCGCGACCAAGGCGGGACCGTCGAATACACCCAGCAACCACCCGCCGCGTTTCAGGCAGGCATGCAGCGCCACGGCGTCCTGTTCAGCTTCACCTTCGGGCCAACCGCGCATGTCGTGGCAAGCGGCGTACAACACCAACTGACCACCGTCCACGCGATAGCATTGGTGGATCAGCTCCGTGCGGTCGATGGTTGCCAGCAACGGGATGTCACTTTCAGTTAACGCGCGTTCCACCAGCATGATGGCCTCCTGCTTTTAGGCGACCAAGGATCAGGCTTGTATTAACAACGAGCAAGAAAAAACCCACCGGGTCAGGGTGGGCTTGGTGGGCACATCAGGCAGGTTCAGTCACGCAGGTCCGATTCATGAATCGGCTGATCCCGGTGCGTAGCGCGCTGGTACTGCGCCGGCCAGATAGCCTTGCGTCCGCCCAGGTCATCGTCGGCATGCAGCGGCCAGTACGGATCACGCAACAGTTCTCGGGCCAGGAAGATGATATCGGCCTGGCAGGTACGCAGGATGTGCTCGGCCTGGGCCGGCTCGGTGATCATGCCAACGGTGCCGGTGGCCATGCCCGACTCTTTGCGCACGCGCTCGGCGAAACGGGTCTGGTAACCGGGGCCGGTGGGGATCTCGGCGTTGGCGGCGGTGCCACCGGAGGAGACGTCGATCAGGTCCACCCCCAGGTCCTTCAGGCGACGCGCCAGCTCTACGGTTTCATCGGGGTTCCAGCCGTCTTCCACCCAATCGGTGGCCGACACCCGCACAAACAACGGCAGCTCCTGGGGCCAGACTTCACGCACGGCCTGGGTCACTTGCAGCACCAGGCGGATGCGGTTTTCGAACGAGCCGCCGTACTGGTCCTGACGCTGGTTGCTGATAGGAGAGAGAAATTGATGCAACAGGTAACCATGGGCCGCGTGGATTTCCACCACTTCGAAGCCTGCGGTCAACGCGCGCTTGGCGGCGGCGACAAAATCGGCGATCACTTGCTGGATCTGGCCCTCGTCCAATGGCTTGGGCTGGGTGTGCTGGGGGTCGAAGGCAATCGGTGATGGCCCTACCGGCGTCCAGCCGCCATCCTCCGGTTTGACGCTGCCGTGCTTGCCGATCCAAGGCCGATGAGTGCTGGCCTTGCGCCCGGCATGGGCCAGCTGAATGCCGGCCACCGCGCCTTGGGCCGCAATGAAACGTGTGATGCGTTGCAGCGGTTCGATTTGTGCGTCATTCCACAAGCCCAGGTCCTGGGCGGTGATGCGGCCATCGGCAGTCACGGCGGTGGCTTCAGTGAAAATCAACCCGGCGCCGCCGACGGCACGGCTGCCGAGGTGTACCAGGTGCCAGTCATTAGCCAGGCCATCGACGCTTGAGTATTGGCACATGGGCGACACGGCGATGCGGTTGAGCAGGGTCAATTGACGGAGGGTATAAGGTTCGAGCAGCTGACTCATGGCGCACCTCTTCTGGGTTCTGTGGGCACTATTCAAACAGTGCTTAGAGCCTAGTCGACAACGCTGGATTGCACAGGGTTCAGAACGAAAAGCGGGAGCCGATTGCTGGCCCCCGTGTTGCAACAGCTTACATTTCGACCTGGGTGCCCAGCTCGATCACCCGGTTTACCGGGAGTTTGAAGAAGCGCAGGTTGCCGTTGGCGTTCTTCAACATAAAGGCGAACAAGGCTTCGCGCCAACGGGCCATACCCTTGATCCGCGAGGCGATGACCGTTTCGCGGCTGAGGAAGTAGGTGGTGCGCATCGGGCTGAAGTCCAGATCATCCAGGTGACACAACTTCAACGCCTCTGGCACGTCCGGCTCATCGGTGAAACCGAAGTGCAGGATCACGCGGAAGAAACCTTCGCCGTAGGCATCCACCTCGAACCGCCGTGCGGCCGGTACGCGGGGGATGTCCTCGTAGACCACCGTCAGCAGCACCACTTGCTCATGCAGCACCTGGTTATGCAGCAGGTTGTGCAGCAGCGCGTGAGGCACGGCGTCCGGGCGCGCGGTGAGGAACACGGCGGTGCCCTGCACGCGATGAGGCGGCTGCACGCGGATGCTGCTGATGAAGATCGGCAGCGGCAGGCCACCTTCGTCGAGACGCTCCACCAGCAACTGCTTGCCGCGCTTCCAGGTAGTCATCAACACGAACAGCACGATGCCCGCCAGCACCGGGAAGGCGCCGCCTTGGATGATCTTCGGCACGTTGGCCGCGAAATACAGACCGTCCACCAACAGGCAGCAGACCAGGACCGGCACGGCCAGGATTGGCGGCCATTTCCACAGCAGCAGCATCACTGCCGACACCAGAATAGTGGTCATCAGCATGGTGCCGGTCACTGCCACGCCGTAGGCCGACGCCAAGGCGTTGGACGATTCGAAGCCCAGTACCAGCAGGATCACACCCACCATCAGCGACCAGTTCACCGCGCCGATGTAGATCTGGCCCTGCTCGGCGCTCGACGTGTGCTGAATGTGCATGCGCGGGATGTAACCCAACTGGATCGCCTGGCGTGTCAACGAGAACGCGCCGGAGATCACCGCCTGGGAAGCGATCACCGTAGCCAGGGTGGACAGCACCACCAGCGGGATCAGCGCCCAGCTCGGCGCCAGCAGGTAAAACGGGTTGCGCGCGGCTTCCGGGTCACCCAGCAGCATGGCGCCCTGGCCGAAATAATTGAGTACCAGCGCCGGCAGCACCAGCATGAACCAGGCGCGAGCGATGGGTTTACGGCCGAAGTGGCCCATGTCGGCATACAGCGCTTCGGCGCCGGTCAGTGCCAGCACCACCGCGCCCAGGATGGCCACGCCAATGCCAGGATGCGCCTCGAAGAAGCGCACCGCCCACATCGGGTTCATCGCACTGAGTACTTCAGGGTGCAGGGTGATGCCATACACACCGAGGCCGCCCAGCACCAGGAACCAGGTCACCATCACTGGCCCGAAGAGCTTGCCGATGTGGTCAGTGCCATGTTTCTGGATCAGGAACAGCGCCACCAGCACCACCAAGGCGATGGGCACGACCCATTTTTCCAGGCCGTCGAAAGCCAGTTCCAGGCCTTCAACCGCAGACAACACGGAAATCGCCGGGGTGATCATGCTGTCGCCGTAGAACAGCGCCGCGCCGCACAGGCCACACACCACCAGGAAACTGCGCAACTTCTTGCGCTCCCCCGCCGCCCGTCGTGCCAGTGCCGTGAGCGCCATGATGCCGCCCTCGCCCTGGTTATCGGCGCGCAGCACGAACAGCATGTACTTGATCGACACCACCCAGATCAGCGACCAGAAGATCAGCGCCAGGATCCCCAGCACGCCGTCATGATTGACCTGAACCCCATAACCGCCGTTGAACACCTCTTTAAGGGTGTAGAGCGGGCTGGTCCCGATATCGCCGTAAACCACCCCGACCGCTGCCACCAGCATGCCAATCGGCTTGGCGTTTGACTGCTCGGCACCTGCTGCCTGATTACTCGCGTGACCCATCAACCACTCCTGCCCTTTGACCTGCGGTCTTTTATTAACAACGCGTCTAAGCTGACCCTAGCATGCGCTGTTTTACTTCTCGTAACAGACGTTTTGTTGACCTTAGGACTTTACCTACGCGCAACGGCGCGAAGCATAGCGCAGCACTCGTCGTATTTCGCTGTTCAACTGCATCGCCCTAAGAGATGAGGGGCAGTTGAAAGCTATTTGCCTGTATTGAAGTTGCTTGCTGCCAGCGCTAATTTGCCCCACCCGCGATTTCCGACGCATGGATTGCCCAACAACGCGTTCCGAACAAAAAGTGTTTGAACAAACGCGATGGGACGACCCATACTTGGACTGTAGCCCCAACGTAGCTACATTTTGAGAGGAGGTCCTGATATGTCCACATTACTGAAAACCACTGACGTGCGTTGCCGCATCGACGAGGATTTGAAGGAGCGTGCCACCGCTGTGCTCAATGCTTGTGGGCTGAGCCTCAGTGACGCCATGCGCCTTTTCCTGCGTCAGGTCGTAACAACGCAGGGATTACCCTTTGAGGTGCGCGTCCCTTCGGAGAAGACCGCTCGTGCGATGACACAAGCGCGTTCCATTCGTCGCCAGTTTGACTCGATCGACGAGATGCTAAGGGACGCTGATGGCGAAGCCGGAGAAGAAGCAAAAGCGCGCTGACCTGCCAAAGCAATGTGCGCAGACGCCTGAGTTTAAAAAGTCCTGGGAGCGCTACAAGCGCGCTGGGCGCCGAGATATGAATGAGGTCCGGGTAGTGATGGTGATGCTTTTCTTAGGCGAGCAACTACCCGCGGAGTATCGCGACCACGCGCTTACCGGGAATTGGGACGGTTTCAGGGAGTGCCATATCGGTGGTGATTTCCTGATGATTTACGAGAACTCGCGGGTTGACCTGATTACCTTCGTGGATTTGGGGAGCCATGCAGAATTGTTCTCGTAGTCATTGACCCAACCCATAGCGCAGCACTCGTCGCATTTCCCTGCATAAAGCTGGTCAAGTGCGTTGCCCGTCGCTAGAATTGCGCACTTTTTGATCAGAGGCGCACCAAGCGCCCGTCCGCAGCCTTGTCGTGCCCGACTGGCGGCGTCATTCAATACCGAGGTTAGACATGTCCACCACCATCGCAAAAGCCAACCCCAAGGTTGGCTTTGTTTCCCTGGGTTGCCCGAAGGCGCTTGTCGACTCCGAGCGCATCCTTACGCAACTGCGTATGGAAGGCTACGACGTTGTGTCCACTTACCAGGACGCTGACGTGGTGGTGGTCAACACCTGCGGCTTCATCGATTCGGCCAAGGCGGAATCCCTGGAAGTGATCGGCGAAGCGATCAAGGAAAACGGCAAGGTCATCGTGACCGGCTGCATGGGCGTGGAAGAAGGCAATATCCGCAACGTGCACCCGAGCGTGCTGGCGGTGACCGGTCCGCAGCAGTACGAACAGGTGGTCAACGCCGTGCACGAAGTGGTGCCACCACGCCAGGACCACAACCCGCTGATCGACCTGGTGCCGCCGCAAGGCATCAAGCTGACCCCGCGCCACTACGCATACCTGAAGATTTCCGAAGGCTGCAACCATAGCTGCAGCTTCTGCATCATCCCGTCGATGCGCGGCAAGTTGGTCAGCCGTCCGGTCGGTGACGTGCTCGACGAGGCCCAGCGCCTGGTCAAGTCCGGCGTCAAAGAGCTGCTGGTGATCTCCCAGGACACCAGCGCCTACGGCGTCGATGTGAAATACCGCACCGGCTTCTGGAACGGCGCGCCGGTGAAAACCCGCATGACCGAACTGTGCGAAGCCCTCAGCAGCCTGGGCGTGTGGGTGCGTCTGCACTACGTCTACCCGTACCCGCACGTGGACGAGCTGATCCCGCTGATGGCCGCCGGCAAGATCCTGCCGTACCTGGACATCCCGTTCCAGCACGCCAGCCCCAAAGTGCTCAAGGCCATGAAGCGCCCGGCGTTCGAAGACAAGACCCTGGCACGTATCAAGAACTGGCGCGAGATCTGCCCCGAGCTGATCATCCGCTCGACCTTCATCGTCGGCTTCCCCGGCGAAACCGAAGAAGACTTTCAGTACCTGCTGGACTGGCTGACCGAAGCCCAACTGGACCGCGTCGGCTGCTTCCAGTACTCGCCGGTGGAAGGCGCCCCAGCCAACCTGCTGGACCTGGCCGTAGTGCCGGACGACGTCAAGCAGGACCGTTGGGAGCGTTTCATGGCGCACCAGCAGGCCATCAGCTCGGCGCGCCTGCAACTGCGCATCGGCAAGGAAATCGAAGTGCTGATCGACGAAGTCGACGAGCAAGGTGCAGTCGGCCGTTGCTTCTTCGATGCGCCGGAAATCGACGGTAACGTGTTTATCGACGATGCCAGCGGGTTGAAGCCGGGCGACAAGGTCTGGTGCACCGTGACCGATGCCGACGAATACGACTTGTGGGCTGAAAAGCGCGACTAAGCCGTAA
Source organism: Pseudomonas sp. FH1 (assembly GCF_000510895.2). NCBI lineage: Bacteria > Pseudomonadati > Pseudomonadota > Gammaproteobacteria > Pseudomonadales > Pseudomonadaceae > Pseudomonas > Pseudomonas sp. FH1. The sequence goes on along the minus strand of NZ_AOHM01000046.1, from coordinate 66,690 downwards.
ATAAACTGAAAAAGCCCCGCCTCTGGACAAGATGCGGGGCTTTTTTAGGTCTATCGTTTTGCCCATCGACGCCAATCATCGGCAAGGGGCAGCGGGCATGCGTCAGCATTCGGTTATCCACACACCTAAAACCAGCGACTACACGCAATTGGCACAAATCTGGGAAGACTCGGTCCGTGCGACCCATGATTTTCTACCGGACAGTTACATCGTGTTGCTGAAGAACCTGGTGCTGACGCGTTACTTGGACGCTGTGATGTTGATCTGCACCAAAGACCCGCGTCAGCGTATCACCGGGTTTGCCGGCGTGGCGTCGGGCAAGGTGGAGATGCTGTTCATCGCCCCCAAGCACCGGGGCGAAGGCCTGGGTCGGCAACTGCTGCGCTATGCGATCGAGCACCTGAACGCCGATCAGCTGGACGTCAACGAACAAAACCCCCAGGCCTTGGGTTTTTACTTCAAACAGGGTTTCGAAGTGATCGGACGCACGGAGCATGACGGCTTGGGGCAGCCCTATCCGTTGTTGCATATGCGTTTGCGCCAGGTGCAGCATCAAGCCAGTCAAGGCTAAATGAAATGGGGCCGGGATTAACCGCGCCCACACAGGTACAATAGCCGCCCCCTTTTGCTACGGCCCTTGTCATGACTGACCCCATACGCCTCTCCAAACGCCTTATCGAACTGGTCGGTTGCTCCCGTCGGGAGGCTGAGCTGTTCATCGAAGGCGGCTGGGTCTCGGTGGACGGTGAAGTGATCGACGAACCGCAGTTCAAGGTCACCACCCAGAAGGTTGAACTCGACCCGGACGCCAAGGCCACCGCGCCCGAGCCCGTGACCATCCTGCTGCACGCCCCAGCTGGGGTAGATGCCGAAACGGCCATGGCGTCGATCAGCGCCGATACCCTCTCGGAAGAACACCGCTTCGGCAAGCGCCCGCTCAAGGGCCACTTCCTGCGCCTCACCGCCAGCGCCGACCTGCAAGCCAAGGCCAGCGGCCTGCTGGTGTTTACCCAGGACTGGAAGATCCTGCGCAAATTGACCGCCGATGCCGCCAAGATCGAGCAGGAGTACGTGGTGGAAGTGGAAGGCGACATGGTTGCCCACGGCCTCAATCGCCTGAACCACGGCCTGACCTACAAAGGCAAAGAGCTGCCGGCGGTCAAAGCCAGCTGGCAGAACGAAAACCGCCTGCGTTTTGCGCTGAAAAACCCGCAGCCAGGCGTGATCGCGCTGTTCTGTGAAGCGGTTGGCCTCAAAGTCGTCGCCATTCGTCGTATCCGCATCGGCGGCGTTTCCATCGGCAAGGTGCCGGTTGGCCAATGGCGTTACCTGTCCGGCAAAGAGAAGTTCTAAGCCGCTACCCTTTTCCCCGACACGGCCTCTTTTGCGCGGTGTCCTCAGTTGAATACCAGGATTGCCCACCATGATTCACAATGACGTACTGCGCAGCGTGCGCTACATGCTCGACATCAGCGACAACAAGATGGTCGAGATCATCAAGCTCGGCGGCATGGACGTGACCAAGGACGACCTGCTGACCTACCTCAAGAAAGACGAGGAAGAAGGCTTCGTGTTCTGCCCGGATGAAGTCATGGCGCACTTCCTCGACGGCTTGGTGATCTTCAAGCGCGGCAAGGACGAAAGCCGTCCGCCGCAGCCGATCGAGACCCCGGTGACCAACAACATCATCCTCAAGAAGCTGCGCGTGGCCTTCGAGCTGAAAGAAGACGACATGCACGCCATCCTCAAGGCCGCCGAGTTCCCGGTGTCCAAGCCTGAGCTGAGCGCACTGTTCCGCAAGTTCGGCCACACCAACTACCGCACCTGCGGCGATCAGTTGCTGCGCAACTTCCTCAAGGGCCTGACGCTGCGCGTCAGAGCTTAAAGCTGCCACAAGCTTCAAGCCGCAAGTGAAAAGCTTGAGGCTTGCAGCTTGCAACTTGAGGCTCCAAAAATGACCTACCACGTCTCGCCCGTCGGCTTCGTGCGCTCCTGTTTCAAGGAGAAGTTCGCCATCCCGCGCCAACCGCAACTGGCGCCTGCCGCCCGTGGTGTGCTGGAACTGGTGGCGCCGTTCGACGGCGGCGAGGCCGTACAGGGCTTGGAGCAGGTCAGCCATGTGTGGCTGTTGTTCCTGTTCCATCAGGCGCTGGAAGACAAGCCACGCTTGAAAGTGCGCCCACCCCGCCTGGGCGGCAACACCTCCATGGGGGTGTTTGCTACCCGTGCAACTCATCGCCCGAATGGCATTGGCCAATCTGTGGTGAAGCTGGACAAAGTGGAGCCGGGACGGCTGTGGATCTCCGGGATTGATCTGCTCGATGGCACACCGGTGCTGGATATCAAGCCGTATGTGCCGTATGCCGACATGGTCGACACGGCGACCAACGACATCGCGAACGCCGCGCCGCAGCTGATTCCGGTGCAGTGGCTGAAGACCGCCCTGCAACAGGCACAAGGCCATGCGCAGCGCCTGGGCGAGCCGTTGGTGGAACTGATCGATCAGTGCCTGGCACAGGACCCACGGCCGGCGTATCAGACGCCGGGGCCGGAGCGGGAATACGGGGCTCAGTTCTGGGATGTGGATGTGCGCTGGCACTATCCCGAGGCGGGGGTGATTTGTGTGCTGGAAGTACTTCCCGCCCACTGAAGAAACCGGAAACAAAATGTGGGAGCGGGCAAGCCCGATCCCACATTTTTTAGATCAGTGTTGTTACTGACCCAGCATTACTTCTCGACGAACGCACGCTCGATCAAGTAATCACCCGGCTCACGCATCCGTGGCGAAACTTTCAGGCCGAAGCTGTTCAACACTTCGCTGGTTTCGTCCAGCATGCTTGGGCTGCCGCACAGCATGGCGCGGTCGTCCTCAGGGTTGATCGGTGGCAGGCCGATGTCGCTGAACAGCTTGCCGCTGCGCATCAGGTCGGTCAAGCGGCCTTCGTTTTCGAACGGCTCGCGGGTCACGGTCGGGTAGTAGATCAACTTGTCACGCAGGGCCTCGCCGAAGAATTCGTTCTGCGGCAGGTGCTCGGTGATGAATTCGCGGTAGGCGACTTCGTTGACGTAACGCACGCCGTGGCACAGGATCACTTTTTCAAAGCGCTCGTATGTTTCCGGGTCCTGGATCACGCTCATGAACGGCGCCAGGCCAGTACCGGTGCTGAGCAGGTACAGGTGTTTGCCCGGCTTCAAATCGTCAAGCACCAGGGTGCCCGTCGGTTTTTTGCTGATGATGATCTCGTCGCCTTCCTTCAAGTGCTGCAATTGGGAAGTCAGCGGGCCATCCGGCACCTTGATGCTGAAAAACTCCAGATGCTCTTCCCAGTTCGGGCTGGCAATGGAGTAAGCGCGCATGAGCGGGCGGCCGTTGGGCTGTTGCAGGCCGATCATCACGAACTGACCGTTCTCGAAGCGCAGGCCCGGATCGCGGGTGCACTTGAAGCTGAACAGAGTGTCGTTCCAGTGATGAACACTGAGGACACGCTCGTGGTTCATGTTGCTCATGTACGGGGGACTCCTGGAAATGGGTCTGCGCCAAATGTAGTTGCGCAATTGCACAGCATTCTAATGGCGGCGACAATATCTGTTAACTGGATTATTAAGATAAGGGTTATCGGTTATATCGATATGCGATTTACTCTCCGTCAACTGCAAGTCTTCGTCGCCGTCGCCCAGCAGGAAAGCGTCTCACGCGCTGCTGGCCTTCTGGCCTTATCTCAATCCGCCGCCAGCACCTCGATCACCGAGCTGGAGCGCCAATCCAGCTGCCAATTATTCGACCGCGCGGGCAAGCGCCTGAGCCTCAACGCCCTCGGTCATCAGCTATTGCCCCAGGCAGTGGCGCTGCTGGACCAGGCCAAGGAGATCGAAGACCTGCTTAACGGCAAGTCCGGCTTCGGTTCCCTGGCGGTCGGCGCCACCCTCACCATCGGCAATTACTTGGCCACGTTGCTGATCGGCAGCTTCATGCAGCAACACCCCGAGAGCCAGGTGAAACTGCATGTGCAGAACACTGCCCATATCGTGCATCAGGTGGCGCACTACGAAATTGACCTGGGTCTAATCGAAGGTGACTGCAGCCACCCGGATATCGAGGTGCAAACCTGGGTGGAGGATGAACTGGTGGTGTTTTGCGCACCGCAACATCATTTAGCCAAGCGCGGGGTGGCAACCATGGACGAGTTGACCCATGAGGCGTGGATCCTGCGGGAACAAGGCTCAGGCACACGCCTGACCTTTGACCAAGCTATGCGCCATCACCGCAGTGCGCTGAATATTCGCCTGGAGTTGGAGCACACCGAAGCAATCAAGCGCGCGGTGGAGTCGGGGCTGGGGATTGGCTGTATTTCGCGGCTGGCCCTGCGCGACGCATTCCGGCGTGGCAGCCTGGTGCCGGTGGAAACCCCAGACCTGGACCTGGCCCGGCAGTTCTACTTCATCTGGCATAAGCAGAAGTACCAGACCTCGGCGATGCGCGAGTTCCTGGAACTGTGCCGCGCCTTCACCGCCGGGGTTCAGCGCAGCGACGAGATCGTGCTGCCGAGCATTGCCTGAGGGTTAGATCAGGATCACGGCCCAGACCAGAGTGATCATGGTCAGCGCAACGAATTGCGCGGCGCTGCCCATGTCCTTGGCGTTTTTCGACAGCGGGTGGCGGTCAAGGGAGATGCGGTCGATTGCCGCTTCGACTGCCGAGTTGAGCAACTCGACGATCAACGCCAGCAGGCACACGGCGATGAGCAACGCACGCTCGACCCGGCTCACATTCAGGAAAAAGCTCAATGGGATCAGGATCACGTTGAGCAACACCAACTGACGGAATGCCGCCTCGCCGGTGAAAGCCGCACGCAAGCCATCCAGGGAATACCCCCCCGCATTGAAGATACGTTTGATACCGGTTTGACCCTTGAAAGGCGACATAGACGTAGGCAACTGAACCAAAGAAGTGGGGAAACTAGATCACGCCAAGTCAAAAAAGCGTGAATCGATGACAGCTTAATGCTGCGAAATTGACTCAAGTTGTTGCAAGAGCAGCGCCGCCTGGGTGCGTGTACGCACGCCGAGCTTGCGGAAGATCGCCGTAACGTGGGCCTTGATGGTGGCTTCCGATACGCTCAACTCGTAGGCAATCTGCTTGTTCAACAAGCCTTCGCAGACCATGGTCAGCACCCGAAACTGCTGTGGTGTCAGGCTGGCAAGGCCATCACGGGCAGCCTTGGCTTCGTCGGACACGTTGATTTCTTCGAACGCTTGCGGCGGCCAGGACACATCGCCATCCAGCACCGTGCGCACAGCTTTCTGGATATCTTCCATCGCGCTGGACTTGGGAATGAAACCGCTGGCGCCAAACTCCTTGGAGCGCACCACCACGTCGGCTTCTTCCTGGGCCGAGACCATCACCACGGGGATCTGCGGGTATTGGCCGCGCAACAGCACCAACCCGGAGAAACCATAGGCGCCGGGCATGTTCAGGTCGAGCAGCACCAGGTCCCAGTCGGATTTCTCGGTAAGGCGGGCTTCCAGCTCGGCAATGCTGGCCACTTCAACCAGGCGGACGTCCGGGCCAAGGCCCAAGGTCACGGCCTGGTGCAACGCACTGCGAAACAGCGGGTGGTCATCGGCTATCAGGATTTCGTATGTGGCCATTGATTAAATGATCCTGTTTTTTAGGGGTGCCCTGATCGGCGCCCAGCATGCCCAGCGTAGCCTGGAGGGTCAAGCGCTACGCCCGTGGGCATTTTAGCGGGTTGCGGGGTTGGGGTGCCATCATGCAAACGTCGTCTGGTTATACCGTCGCAATATAGGGAGCAAGGCGCGCATGAACAGTATCCGTCGGATCCAGCGGCATCTGGAACTTGGCGGCCAGGTAATGGGTGCTGAACACATCCAGGTAGGCGTCCAGGACTTCACTGGCCACCAGGTCATCGGCCAGCTCAAGGCACAGAGCAGCGACTTCGGCGGTGCAGAAGTGGTCGTCGCGCTTGGAACGGCGCAGTTTGTAGCGCGATAGCTGCTCGGGCGCCAGGCTGAGCACCGGCAAATGCTCCAGGTAGGGGCTTTTGCGGAACATTTTGCGTGCTTCGCTCCAAGTGCCGTCCAGCAAGATGAACAGTGGACGCTTGCCCTCCTCTACCTTCACCTCGCTGACGACGCGCTCAGGTGCGACGAATTCGCCGGGGAACACGATATAGGGCTGCCACTGCGGGTCGGCCAGCAGTGTGAGCAGTTCAGGATCGACCTCGGTACGTGACCAGGCGAACGCGGTGGTGTCGTCGATCACATCGGCGATCAGCCAGCCGGTATTGCTCGGTTTCATGGGTTCGACGTCGTGCATCAGTAGGCACATGGCAGACCGTGCTTCGACCTTGGGGCGCCAGGCACACAGGCAGTACTCAGGAATGACCCGGCAGCCGGGGCAGCGTTCGGCACGCGAACCACGGTTGAGGAACGGCCGGACGGCACGGGCCAGACGCTGGGTGCGCAGGCGGGAAACGGCGCGGCTCATCGGATGCGCCGGTGGGACGGGTAGATCGACACGGTGAAAACTCGTGGACGGCTGAAGTGGCGGCAGTTTACCAGCGATACGCCTGGCTGTAGTGGCAAGGGCTCACCTATAATTGCGCGCCACTGAACGCACAGCGCAGTGGCTGGTCTATGCACCAGTAACCGAATCAGGAGAGTTTCATGCTGCGTTCCATGCTGCGCCTTGTCGCCCCATCCGTCGCCCTCGCGCTGGTATTGCCCGTGTGCGCCCAGGCGGCCTCGCTGCTGGAGGCCCAAATGAACCGCAAGCTGCAAAGCGTCGCGGCTGAAAGCAACAAGGACCTGCCCCGGGAAATCGACGAAAAGACCCTGGAAGTGGCCTACACCGTTGAAGGCATGCAACTGATCGATCACCTGAGTGTCTTGCCCGACCGCGCCGAACAGATGCGCGCCAACCCCAAGGCGGTGTACTTCCAGCTCGGTCAGAGCGTGTGCCTGAACAAGGGGTACCGCGAGCTGATGGCCAAGGGCGCGGTGATGCGCTACGAAATCACTGAGAATAAGACCAACCGTCCTGTGGCCTCGGTGAAGTTCGTGGAAGCGGATTGCCCGGCACCGGCAAAAAAGAAAAAGTAACGGCTTGACCTTCGCGCGCTGCCGTCCGGTGGCGCGCACTCCCCCCGCTTCAATGTCTTCCAGGCAGCTAGACTCTGAACTGAGCGACCAATAAGTGGTTGCCAGCCAACGGTTTTCCGGCCCATGATCAAGTCATCCCAACCGTTCATCCACAGCGCTTTTCATGCTGTTCTGTAACATTTTCAGGGCAAAAGAAGGTTGCCCCCTGCGGCGAACAGCGACACAAGCAGTGTCGTCGCCTGCGGCGAAGGTGCCCTGCAAGAAGGAGAAGTTGAATGCCTTACGAACCGAATGACCGCCTGCTCCGACATTTTGAACAACACGGCACCGTCCTCACCCAGCAGGTCGACGCACAACTCCAGCTGATCGCCCCCAACAGCCCGAATATCCCCCTGTATCGCGACATGATCCTCACCGTGATGCGCATGGCCCAGGACGACCGCAACCGCTGGAACGCCAAGATCACCCTGCAAGCCATTCGCGAGCTGGACAATGCCTTTCGCGTGCTCGAACAGTTCAAGGGCCGCCGCAAGGTCACGGTGTTCGGCTCGGCTCGCACACCGATAGAAAGCCCGTTGTATGCACTGGCCCGCGAAGTCGGCGCGGCACTGGCACGTTCGGACCTGATGGTGATCACCGGCGGCGGCGGCGGCATCATGGCCGCCGCCCACGAAGGCGCGGGCCTGGAACACAGCCTGGGGTTCAACATCACCCTGCCGTTTGAACAGCATGCCAACCCGACCATCGATGGCACCGAGAACCTGCTGTCCTTCCACTTCTTCTTTACCCGCAAGCTGTTCTTCGTCAAGGAGGCCGATGCCCTGGTGCTGTGCCCAGGCGGTTTCGGCACCCTGGATGAAGCATTGGAAGTGCTGACCCTGATCCAGACCGGTAAGAGTCCGCTGGTCCCAGTAGTGCTGCTGGATGCGCCGGGTGGCGGATTCTGGCAAGGCGCCCTGGATTTTATCCGCAGCCAATTGGAAGCCAACCGCTACATCCTGCCCACCGACCTCAAGCTGGTACGCCTGGTGTACAGCGCCGAAGAGGCAGTGGAAGAGATCAACCAGTTTTATGCCAACTTCCACTCCACCCGTTGGTTGAAACGCGAGTTTGTGGTGCGCATGAATCACCCGCTCAGTGAACGCGCATTGACCCATTTGCAAGGCGAGTTCGCCAGCCTGCGACTGAGTGGAGAGTTCCAGCAGCTCGCGTATACCGGCGAAGAACATGATGAACCGAGGTTCAGCCATTTAACGCGGCTGGTGTTCAACTTCAACGGGCGCGATCAGGGCCGGCTGCGGGAGTTGGTGGACTACATCAATTTACCGGAGAACTGGGCACAGGCTCAGGGCAAGGCGCAGCAGCGAGTGGCGCCGGAGCCGGCGTGATTTTTTGAGGCAAAAAAAAAGACCCACTATTTTCATAGTGGGTCTTTTTGTTTGTTCAGAAGATCAATCATCCATGTCACGACCGCTCAACAAGCGGCTGATCATTTCCATCGAAAACCCGCGATAGCTGAGGAATCGTCCCTGCTTCGCCCGTTCCTTGGCATCAATCGGCAGATGGCCAGAGAACTTGCGCCGCCAGGTGTCTTCCAACTGCGCCTGCCAACTGATCCCGCACTCACGCAGGGCAAGGTCGATATCAGCGCGTTGCAGGCCACGCTGGCTCAGCTCTTCACGAATACGCGCCGGGCCATAGCCCGAGCGAGCGCGATAGGAAACAAAACTTTCGAGGTATCGGGCTTCGGAAAGCAGCCCCTCTTCCGTCAAGCGGTCGAGGGCGCTTTCGATCATCTCGGGCTCTGCGCCGCGCTGACGCAGTTTACGCGTCAGCTCGACTCGACCATGCTCGCGGCGAGCGAGCAGGTCCATCGCAGTGCGCCGAACGGCGACGAGTGTATCCAGTACAACTGTCATCGTTAGATGTCAGTGTCTACTTCTTCCACTTCTTCAACCGGCTCGCGGTTGGCGGCAGCTTTCACGTCTGGAGCGGCGGTCAGCAGCTTGTCGCGAATCTGCTTTTCAAGCGTGGCGGCGATGTCCGGGTTATCTGCCAGGAACTTGGCCGAGTTGGCCTTGCCTTGACCGATCTTGCTGCCGTTGTAGGCATACCAGGCACCGGATTTCTCGACGAAACCGTGCAGCACGCCCAGGTCGATCATCTCGCCGTTCAGGTAGATACCCTTGCCGTAGAGAATCTGGAACTCGGCCTGACGGAAAGGCGGGGCCACCTTGTTCTTCACGACTTTAACGCGGGTTTCGCTACCGACAACCTCGTCACCTTCTTTCACCGCGCCGGTACGGCGGATGTCCAGACGGACCGAAGCGTAGAACTTCAGCGCGTTACCACCGGTGGTGGTTTCCGGGCTGCCGAACATCACGCCGATCTTCATACGGATCTGGTTGATGAAGATCACCAGGCAGTTGGCGTTCTTGATGTTACCGGTGATTTTACGCAGCGCCTGGGACATCAGACGGGCTTGCAGGCCCACGTGCATGTCACCCATTTCGCCTTCGATTTCAGCCTTGGGCACCAGGGCGGCCACTGAGTCGACCACGATCACGTCGATGGCGTTGGAGCGCACCAGCATGTCGGTGATTTCCAGGGCTTGCTCACCGGTGTCCGGCTGGGAAACCAGCAGGTCGTCAACGTTGACGCCCAGTTTGCCGGCGTATTCAGGGTCCAGGGCGTGCTCGGCGTCGACGAACGCACAGGTGGCGCCCATTTTCTGCGCCTGGGCAATTACCGACAACGTCAGGGTAGTTTTACCGGAAGATTCAGGACCGTAGATTTCAACGATACGGCCTTTTGGCAGGCCGCCAATGCCGAGCGCGATGTCCAGACCCAGAGAGCCCGTGGAAATAGCCGGGATCGCCTGACGGTCATGATCGCCCATACGCATTACGGCACCCTTGCCGAATTGACGTTCGATCTGACCCAGGGCCGCAGCCAAGGCTTTCTTCTTGTTGTCGTCCATTAAAGTCCTCACGTAATCAATAAGGCCGGGGCGGCCAACACCTGTATAAGTAGACAGTATTGTTCCACAAAGATCGGAGATCGCCTACCCCTGATTTTCTATTTCTGCTGCAGCTCGTCGCAACAAGCCCTCTAGCGCGGCCTTTACCGTTTGTCGGCGGACCTCGTCGCGGTTGCCGGTGAAGTGCTCAAGCTCGGCCGTGACCTCCTCGCCGACGCCGAAAGCCAGCCATACCGTGCCCACTGGTTTGTCCGGCGAACCGCCATCCGGTCCCGCCACACCGCTGACCGCAACGGCAAAACGCGCCAGGCTTTTTTCCTGTGCACCGCGCACCATCGCCTCCACCACTTCCTGGCTGACGGCACCGACTTTTGGAAACAACGTTTCCGGCACATTCAACTGGCGGGTCTTCTGGCGGTTGGAATAGGTGACATACCCCGCCTCGAACCAGGCCGAGCTTCCCGGAATCCGCGTGATGGCTTCCGCGATTCCGCCGCCGGTGCAGGACTCGGCAGTGGTGACGTGGGCATTGAGCACCTGCAAACGGCGCCCCAGTTCAGCAGCCAGTTGAGTGATTTCCTTCACGGTCGTCTCCAGTCGTGGGCGGGGGTTCGCCTACCCTACAGGAGCCAATCGCACGCGCAAGTGACGGACTGTCTCAAGACACTAACGGGCGACGGCTCGCACATACGCCTGGCAGGCACGCAAGGCAATCAGGGCGCTGTCGCCGTCGTCGGTGATGCGGATAATTCGCTGAGCATGCGCTGGGTCAAGTCGGGCTCGCGGGGCTGCATGAACCACGCTGCCGGCGGCGGTGGCGGCTGGCATTGGGCAGCCACTGGAGGCGTCGAGAAGGACTGACAGCCGCACATCAGCAGTGGCAATGCTGTCACGCAAAGCTGCTTGAGTACGTTGGGCATCGCTCAACTCCCGGGCATGTTGTTGGTCGATGGCACTGAGCTGTTGCTCAAGGGCCAGCCGTCTGTCTTGCTCGGCCTGCTGTAGATGCAGGGCTTTCTGGGTCTGTGCGGCCGACAAGCGTTCAATCTGTGCCCCGTACCGCCACGCCTGCACCTGCCAGACAACGACCACCAGCACGCATACGCCAATCGCAACTAAGAAACGCATAACACCGCCTTCGCCCGCGCCCACAACTGCAAACGGTCCTCCAGGCCATTGAGCCCGCCGTTGATACGCCGCGTGATGGTGGTGAACTGGTCCTTGTCGGCGAGTTCATTCAAGCCATTGCTTTGCCAGAACCAGGCGGCGGATTCACAGGCCCATTGTGGTTGCTCCAGTAATTCGGGTTGTTGCAGCAAGCGATCATCGCCGAACAGCGCTTGGCTGCATGCCAGGTAGTTGCGGCGACCGGTGATCTGGATCAGCCCCCTGCCCCGGTACTTTTGGCCGTCGCCGTCCGCTTCAGGCGTATTGCCCAGGCGCGCGGCCAACGTACCGGTGTCGTACTTGCTCAAATAAGTATCGCTGCCGAGTTCGCGCACGTAGTGCAGTTCGCCGGATTCGTGGCCGATCTGCGCGAGAAAAGCGGCGGCGCGCAGCACGCTGTTGATTTCGTACCGAACAAAAGACGCATTCAACGCGGTTGAAAAAACTCCCGCCATACGGCTAGCGCCTGGAATGATTTGAATCAATTGAGGCTGCGTTATCACCACCACGGTCACCTTGAAAGCCCCCTAGGTAGACAAACCAACGTCCGTGTTAGAACTGCGATAGGCACTGACCATTCCAGCCAGGTGCAACGAACTCGCGCCCCCAGTGATTAAGAAGATCACCCAGGTACGCCAATTCGCCAGGTCGTCCTTGTGCCACCAACTGGCGATCACCGCCCCAACGAGGCCCGCAATCAACAATTCGAACCTGTCGATCTTGTCGAGCAGGCGCTGTAAATACTCCATGCGCTCGACTCCGTGGGGCATGACTTGAATTGGAACGGCCCCAGCAGCACTCCCAGCTCGGAGCAATGGGTGTGGTGGAGCCGAAAACGAAAAGGCCCCGATCATGTCGAGGCCCTGAATAGGTGCGCGGTCTTTCCCGCAGTCAGCCAAAGACCAGCCCAGCGTCGACGCCCCAATGCATCGATCTCGCCAATTCAGTCTCGCGCCACTCTGGAAGTCAGGTGTGAACAGAGCGCACGGGCTGCCGGTTTTTTTCCGTAGCGCTGCACTACCGGCTTATCAGCGTCCAGGCATCCCCCGAAGGGCCACCCTGGCTGTGGCGAGCCTGAATCAGAAATGAAAAAGCCCAGCGCGACGGCTGGGCTCTATTACGCAGGGAGGTAGAAGATCATGGAGTCCAGTAAGCAATCTTGCCGCCTGCACCAACAGCTGTAAAATTGCCGTTGCCGTAGGCGACGCTCCGGATATCGGTTCCTGCGAAAGTGTTGGCTTGCTGAACCCAACCGATCCCATCCTCGGAAACGGCTGTCTTGCCGCCGTCGCCGACAGCTACATACTTGCCATTACCGTAAGCAATGTCGCGGATGATGGTTCCACCGAAACTGGTATCTTCAACAGCAGTCCAGCTAAGCCCATCGGATGAATATGCCATCTTGCCATCCGCACCAACGATAAACATTTTCCCGTTGCAAAGCTTCATGGAAAGGATAGTGCTAGTGCCAAAGGTGCTGGTTCTGGGCGTGAATGTTTGCGGATTTTCCGTCGCCATCTTCACTGCGCTAAGCAGCTTCCCATTCGATCCCGCAACCAACACAAAACTGCCAATGACGTTGACGCAGTACACAGTCTCGCTAGAAGTGAAGGTCGTAGTGCGCTCCACCAGGCCTGACCAATCGCTATAACGGGAAAAGACTTTACCGTTAGACCCAACCAGTATCCAGGTGTAGCTGTTACCGGAAATTGGTTGATAAAACACAATGCCTTGCAAGTCTCCGGACGCGCGAACAGTTGCCGTAAGGTCTGTCCAAACCCTTTCAGGGCGTGCTGCGTCGCCGAAGATCAGATTGCCGGATTGAGAAAGGGCTTGAAGCGATACCCCAATACCGTTCCAGTACAGCTCGTTGAGGACCTTTCCGCTATCAGAGGTGACGGCGCCCTTAAGCTTGGTCCACGCTGTACCAGTTACGCCTCCGCTGACGACCTGAGTGGTTGTGTTAAGACCGTTACCACCAACCGCATAAAACTTGCCTTGCGCAAAAACCACGCGCCTAAGCATGCCGGTGTTATCCACCGGTTGTACTTGAGTCCAAAGATCTTGCAAGGTTTGAGACGCCGAGTTTGCGTTTTCCATTTTAAACTCCGTTACTGAGCTGATTTAAGTTCAGGCCTCTGGATTGGGCGTATGGCGCTCATGGGCGATTGCTCAAGGCTCGCGGCCTTCACATGATTCAGCGTCCCACATCGGGAACATTTGATCTGGAGCTCTGAAAACCCACCCGTGCGGGCGAGAAGTCGGTTGCAGTTACCGCATCTGAATTCTTTCAACATCTGCAAATTCCTTTTACTGAACCACCTTTTCCGTGTGATTGATTAGGAAGCGGCGTTACATTCGCCGCCCTCTCACACCCACCTACATACAGGTCCGTAGACGGCGGCATGCCTGCGGGATCTTTGAGCAGAGACAGTCCGAGGTAAAAGTTCTGGGTGAAGGATACAATCCAAGTGTCATAGTCCGTTTCCGCGCTGGTGAGCACGGAAGGTGCCGCGACAATCGCGGTGGGCAGGTCACATTGATCGGGCGGCAGGCCCCAGCGGTTATCCAGGGCCAAATCCATCAGTCGGCTGGCCAGGTCGCAGGCGTCAAAGGGCGCCGAGCCACTGACGACCGTAGCCCTGAGTGAAACCGACAAGGCATGCGCCTTGCGCCCGGCAAGGGAGCGAACGCCCGGGCCATTGCGCTCCACGCTGATCACGACCCGTAGTTGTGGGAACGCGCGCTTCAGCGCGTCTCCAATCGCCACAGGCAGTTGGGAAGGTTTTTCGAGAAGTGTCATCTGCTTGCATCCTTGCAGCGGTTACTGCTGATCCGGGCGAGAGGTTGGGGTCTCGTTGACCCCGATGCGCTTGGCCGCCCAGCGTTCATAAAGGCCGATGGCCACGTCCGCACCGGCCATGGCCGTCAGGCAGCCAATGGCGCCAGCGGTCCAGATCGACATGCCGGCGGCGTAGCACAGCATCAATGCCGAGACTCCGCAGACCATGCATGCCCCGGACCGCAGCGCCAGGCGCCGGATCAGTGACCAACCACGGGCGCCCTCCTTGTCGGCGCGCCACATTTCGCCGGATACACCGCCAATCAGCGCCAGTACGATCACCAGCCAGATAGGCATTTCCGCTAACGCTTGCTGCTCGTTTGTCATGTCACGCCTCCTGGCTGAGCACTACCGGCACGGGGCCGGCTCTTGGGTAAATCCATGGGTAGGTAGGCATTCCAAAAAGCCCGGTTGCCCGGGCTTTTCAGTAATACGGTCCTCAGTCGATCTTTCGGCGCTACTGGCGCGGTACGGATCTTTCCTCGATGTTTTTCCGACCACGATCCCTGTCTGCCGGATAACTGCTTCTGGTGCTTTACGCTGCACACCCGGGTCAGTTGCCAACCCTCTGAACCGTTAAGGCCGGTTCATCGCTGCCTGCTTGTTAAGCGGTGAAACTAAAGAGCGTCGGCATCCTTGCCGGTGTTGCTGGCGTCCTTGCCATCGCTCGGATGGCGTCCTTGCCGGTGTTGCGTGCCTTCCTTGTATTGACTGGCAGCATCCTTGCCGCCTCCACCAGGCCTGGCTGGCTGGCTTGAGATGGAGAATATGCATGTATGCATATACAGTCAATGCACAAATGCATTTATTTTCAGATAGCAAATGCATGAATGCATTCTCAACCTTATGGACAGCGGGTTTGGTGATTTTTCACAGGCGAAAAAAACCCGCTCGTTGGCGGGCTTTGTCTTACAGAAGGAGGTTAACGAGCGTACATACCCCACCAGAACACATGACCCAAGATGCTGATCTGCTCATCCTGGATATCCTGGAAGCTGTAGTCTTCATCCGGGTGTTCATCGCGATTGAAACTGCGTAGGCGAATCCCGGAAGGCAGGCGGTAGAGCTGTTTCACCCGCAATTGGCCGTTGTGGTTGATGGCATACAAGTCGCCATCGACGATGTCGCCAATGCCACTCTTGCCCGCATTCACCCCGACTGTCGCGCCATCGCGCAGCACCGGCAACATGCTGTTGCCGCGTACCGTCACGCACTTGGCCTGGTCGAACTGCACACCGTTATGTCGCAGGCTGCGCTTGCCGAACCGCAGACTGGCCTTCTCGCTTTCCTCAATGACGAATCTTCCTGATCCAGCAGCCAATTCAACCTCGCGCAGAAAGGGGATCGACACCTCGTCGTCATTGACGGGCGTGTCATCGTCCCACAGGCTTATGTCCTTGAGTTCCGAATGCATCGGGTCGCGCCCGTCCTCCCGCGAAACGCCCACCGCTGCGCGCCCGCGCAGTTGATCGGTGCTCACACGGAAGTACTCGGCGATGCGGGAAATGTGCTTGTCCGACGGATCAACGATCTTGCCGCTGAGGATCCGAGACAGCGTGGATTGAGGCACGCCGGTACGCCGGTGAAGCTCCGTGGGGGAGATCCGGTCGCGGTCCAGCAGTTCGCGTAAGACGATAGAAACGTTGCGTTTTTGCATAACGGGGATAGTGACGGGAGATTTTGGGGTTGGCAAATGCTAATTTGCATTATTTATGCAAACTCGATGCATTTCCTGGGCTATTTCAAGTGGGGTGATGTGGACTGCGAACGGCAGACCTCGCGTGTTAACCTTGCGCCCATCGCAAAATCGCAGGGCGGAATGCCCCACCTTTGCCCCACTCCTTTCAACGAATTTGCCTACGACCCAATGAGTAAAACCACTTCAGACCTGTCCTCCCACACCCCAATGATGCAGCAGTATGGGCTGGAGCAGTGCGTAGGCCGCCAGCAGCTTGGCTTACAGCGATCCGCTGTCTAAAACTCTACCGTCATTTGGCCAGGGTTTTGGCCAATGAATGCGCAGTAGGTCAAGGTAGTATTAGACATCAAATTGCTCCCTCTTCCGGCGTCCTGCCGATCGAACACAGCTCCCAGAGAACTCTTAGTGCTACGCTGCTCACTCCAAGTGAGTACCAGCCATGCCTAATTCAGATTTACTACCTACCCTTTTTTCCAAGCTCAACGAAAACCAAGTCGCCCTAGGAGCCGCCATCATGGAACTCGTGCAATGGGTCGAGCGACACGGCGGCGTCGAAGCAACAGCAAACGTCCGTGGCGCACTAGAAATACTTGATTACAATGACGAATTCATCAAGCTAACTCTTGCTGTCCTGATGACTCCTGAGTGATAGGCAGACAGTTCAGCTGAAGAGCCACATAACGCCAATCACCGCAATTACCCAGCAGAGAGTCAACAAGAACGATAGCCCCGCCAGTCTTTTATCCACAAGGTCCTTCCCGTTTGGATGGATGTTGATGGCTCTCACTGTAGGCCGACCAACTCAGCGTAGCCGACTCTGTGCGCCATCATAAGCCCGGGATCCTCAGAGCGCGATCAGACCTTGATCGCCCCGCCGACCGATTACAATCTCCTATAGTCGTAGTGAAATATCCGAAAGTCGCTGGTAATCTCCCAGCCACGTTCGTCAGCCATTAAGGGATGGAGGCGAAAATAGAAGCTCTGGAGCCGCGCACTCCGGGGCTTTGCTTTCCAGCAATTCATTCGTGCAATTGGCTTTCATCAAATCATTTGCTACCGTGCGCTCACGCTCACCGACATTGAGGGATGGTGGTGGGAATAGAAGCTCCGATGGTGTGGCGAATCCGGGGCTTTGCTCTTCTACTTGGCCGCTATGTAAATGATAAGCGCAATGGCGACCATCCAGGCGATGACCAGCAGCACTCCCAGCCCTACAAAATCCTGACCCATAGCCTTTCCTTGTGCGCGATTCAATCCATTCGGTCTAGCTTAACGCAACACAGCCCTGACGTACGCCTGGCACGCCCGTAGCGCGATCAGTCCTTGGTCGCCGGCATCGGTGATGCCGATAATTCGTTGAGCATGCGCTGGGTCAAGTTGGGCTCGCGCGGCTCCATGAACCACGCCGACGGCGCCGGGGGCGGAAGGCACGTTGCAGCCACTGGCTGGATCCTCGGCAAGGAGGACTGACAGGCGCACATCAGCAGTGGCAAGGCGATCGCGCAGAAGAGCCTGGCTGCGTTGGGCATCGGATAATTCCTTGGTGTGTTGATGGTCTTGGGCGGCGAGCTTCTGCTCTGTGGCCAAGCGCTTGTCCTGCTCGGCGCGAGCCCCAGCCGCCGCGGCATTGCCGATTGAGGTCAGGTCGGCCTCAAACTGGGCGCCCTGCTGTGCCAGTACCTTTCCGAGGCGCCATTCCTGCACCTGCCAGGTGCCGGCGGCGCTGATCACCATCGCCAGCAGTATCGCAACCAGGATCTGCCCGGGCGTCATGCCAGCACCTTCAGCGCCTTGTCGTACAGCCCCAGGCGATCGGTCTGGCCGGTGAGCCCTCCATTGATTCGCCTGGTGATCTTCGCGAACTCCACCTGATCAGCGAGCGTGTTCAGTCCTCTGGTGGACCAGAACCAAGCCGCCGACATCGCCGCGTGCTGGGGCAGCTCCAGCAGCTCCGGCTTGTCGATCAAGTTCAGGCCCAGCGCTTCCCCGCACGCCGCATAGTTCGCGCGCCCGGTGATCTGGATCAGCCCACGGCCGCGATACTTGGAGCCGTCGCCCTTGACGGTGTTGCCCAGCTCGGCACGGCCTTCGTACGTGAGCTGCTGAGCCGTTGGCCCCCAGATCTCACGCACATAGCGTAACTGGCCGGACTCATGACCGACTTGGGCGATGAACGCAGCAGCGCGGGCCGTGCC
This sequence comes from Pseudomonas sp. FH1, assembly GCF_000510895.2. NCBI lineage: Bacteria > Pseudomonadati > Pseudomonadota > Gammaproteobacteria > Pseudomonadales > Pseudomonadaceae > Pseudomonas > Pseudomonas sp. FH1. The sequence goes on along the minus strand of NZ_AOHM01000046.1, from coordinate 48,685 downwards.
AACGATCCCGTAGCGGTTCATGGCCGTATTCAGGGCGGGAACAAAAACGCCGGCATTGCGGCCGGCGTTCGGGAGGATCTGCAGCAACTGCTGCTCGGTGATCGGCATGACTTTCTCCAGGCAAAAAAATACCCGCTAATGGCGGGTGGCGGTGTTCGGGTAGCGATCAGCTCGGCGCGACTGGGCGCTTGCTGCTGTCGGGGAAGTCCGGATTGTCAGCAGTCCACTTGCGCAGGGCCAGCCAGTACTTCTGCCACTGCTGGGCAGTGCCTGGTATATCTTCCTCGCCGTACTCGATCGCGGTCACGTTCTGCTGTGCCTTCGGCATTTCTGATTCGCGCCATTCAACTTCGCGATAGCTTGCTTGGGACGGGCTTTCAGACCATCCAGGGAATAGCCACGTCTGATCTGCGTACTCGGGCGAATCTTCCGCAGGTAGCAGAATCAGGGCCGATACATCGTAAGGCGCTGCAGCCTCATCGTCAGGGGCGGCCTCACTGTCATAGTTACCAACGAAGCTGCCATTAGGGCGAACATATATAACGTTACTCATCCTAGAACCCTCAGACGCAAATCGGCCATAGCTGGAGTTACCGCGAATGTCGCGCCTGCCGCGTCGTAGCAATACAAGCCCGCTGCGCCGATTTGAATCTGGGCAGAGGTAGGCGTTAGTTTGCGTAGATCGCAACCGTAATAAGTTGAATTCACATAGTAAGCGCCGCAGCTAATAACCATGATCTGCCCCACCGCCATTCCTGCTACTGCTTGCTTAAATACCAACTCCATCGTCACAGCTTTAGGTTGACCAGAGGTATGCGTAAAGTTGACCTGACCGCCGTTTGTCCATCCCTGCCCAGCAGTCACGGTCTCTTTTGTGATTATCGATCCCTTCGCATCAAGGGCCGCCTTCAGGTCCGTCTGGTCTGCCAGCAACCCCGTAATCCCGCCCCATGCTGCACCTGTTGGCAGCGGCACCCATGTCCCTGCCCCGCTCAACACCTTCAGCCGATCGGCCACCGAGGGCGCAGGCACAAGGCCTTTAACCCCGACCGCGCTAGCAGTTGCTCCAACCATCGCCACGATGCCCTGGCGCAGGCGGTCGAATCCGTCAGCAGTGAGTGCGCGCAGCGATGTGATGTCGTTGTTATCGCCACTCGCAGCCTTGCCTTCCGTGACCTCTTCAGCTCGGTCTGCCGAATCTTTCGCTGCTGCAGCTGATACGGCGGCGGCCTGCTCCGATTGGATGATGGAATCCCTGGCCGTTTCTGATCGGTCGGCTGCCGCGCCAGATGCCTGCGCAGAGCCCTGGCTTTGCTGGGCCGCCAGTTGCGCAGCTTCCTTGATGCCGGTTGAAGCTTCAGCCGCAGCAGTTGCAATGCCTGCTTGCTCGGTGGCCACCGCTTTGGATTGTCCAGCAGATTCAGCGGCCTCTGTGGCGGCTGCAACCTGCTCTTGCATATCGGTGACGCCGCTGGCAATCACCTGAGTTGCTGCACGCAGCGCATCAGCAGACTCTTTCACGTATCCCTGCAATGGGGCGAGAGCGTATGCAGAAGGATCCCCGTAAGGTGGAGCGATCGAAAGCGCCGTGTCGCTGGCGATGTTGGTTACTTCATACCAGCCACCATCGGGACCGCGAAATCCATCCCCCACGCGCGAGTTCGCAATGAAAGCAGTGCCAGTGCCGATTACAGCATTGCTGCCAGGCGTAACCGCGACAGTACCCGTCTTGTACCAGGTCATGTGATACCCCTAAGAAATTGGTTTGGCCCAGACAACAGGCGTATATAAGGTGGTTTGAATATCCACCCCCACCACCTGCATAACTAATCTATTGTTTTCGTATTCCCATACGGCGTATTGGTTGCCCTGCCGTGAGGTGCTACCGGCAACGTCCATCGCGATATTATTGATTAGCATGTATTCGCCTGTATTAAGAGGTGTATAGGCTGTCCAGCTAAGTCGCAGCGTCCCCTGACCGGTCTGAGAGGCGCCAAGGTAGCCCCATGACGTAATAGTCTTGGTGAACTGTGCACAAGGATTAGAACTATCAAACAAAAGTGTTGCCGCCCCATCCCACAGCCTCAGCCCGTAAGTTCCAACCGGCGAAGCCCTAAACGCAGCAGCGAAGTAACTTCCTGAGTAACCCTGCCCAACGAGCCCTTTGAACGAGAAGCCAGTCCATGCCCCTGGCGACCCATTTATCAGACAGAAACACATGGTGCATGATGAGCTTGGCCTAACAAAGACAAGTGGCGGCTCAGATGAAGTAATTACTGTCGGAAATGAAACGCTTGCACCAGAGCCTCCATTTGTAAAACTTCCTTTATGGAGAACTACAAGCCTTGCAAACTCAGAGTCTAGCGTAACGACATCACTGCCGTTAACAAAGTTTAGACCGAAAGACATTACCGATACCTCGTAACAACAAGCCTTTGAGCTCCAATACCAAGTGGCGCACCTTCGTTTGTTCCAGGCTGCCCAAAATACAAAGTCACCCCACCATTACCAACTATCGGTATGTATTGAATTGATGCAAAGTTTTGAGCTGTAGTGTCATAAGCACCTACCGGAAAACAAACAGCTGAATGCGTAGCCGGAGCGATCCCAGGAATGGATATGAATCTTGTTCTACTCTCTCCCGCCGCTTTTTGGACTACGGCGGAATACACAATCCTAACGGTGAACGAATTTTCATCCATTTCTAGGAAGCCCGTAGGCCCCCAAATTCTCATCCCGAAGCTCATGCCGTCAGATCTCCGAGCTGTACGCGCTTAACGTTGTTTTCGTCATAAACCTTGATCGCGCGATTGGTCATCGTCAGGCGCCCACCACCAGGTGCGGGTCCGTTGAACTCCAGGTTGCCCGCCTTATCAAGACGCCAGCCTTTTACCCCCGCAACGTAATCGTCGGATTGCAGAGCCTGGCCGATCTTCAGCATGGTGATGCTGCCGTCCTGTATGAACGCCGAGCGCATGAAAACCTGCCCGTTATCCACCGTGAACGGCGTGAATGCCTGCCCGCCTGCCAGCGTGCTGACAATCGCGAAACGGTCAGCACTCACCAAGAACTGGCTGCGAAGAACTCCCTCTTCGTCCTGCTCGATACCCAGGCCAAACCCGGCAGCGACCAGTTGGCCGTCGGCGTTGACCTGCATCTTCACGGAGTACATCGTGGAGAACTTGCCGTCGGTGTCCGCCTGGGCCTGGCTCACGGTCTGGATGTCTGCCGAATTGTCGTCAATCTTCACGCCGATCTGCTGGATCGCCTGAGCGGTCGCTTCACGGTCGCTGACTACCACGCTTTCGAGCTCGGTTACGGTGCCGGCGACATCACCCACCGAAGCGGTGAGCTCGGTCTGCCGCTGCACCATGGCCGCGTTCTGTGAGGCGCGTGTCTTTACTTCCTGCGCGAAGCTCGCCGAAGCGTTGTAGCCCTGAAGCGCATCGGCAAGATCGCCCTCGCCGGTGTCATCCCTGTAGGCCGACTGCAAAGCCTGTAGGCTCGACGCGGCCGCCGTGACCACGCCGTCCAACTCGGTGATGCTGGTGGTGTTGATCTCGACCTGACGCGCCAGGCCATTGGCAGTGACCAACACCTGGCCGACGTCCACCCAGTAGTCCGCGTTCGGCGGCGAGGTATCCACAGGCACCAATTGCGTGGCCTGGTAGATCCGCTTGCCGACGACCACCAGGTCGCCCTCGAGGTACACCGACTCAGGGTCATAGGCCGACAGCCCATCGAGCGCATCAATCTGCGCCTGCAGCCCTGGGATCTTGTCGATCTCGTCGTTGATGTCCTGACCAAGCTCCGTGCGGCCGACTTGCCCCGCGATCAGCTCAAGCACCGGCGCCGCATCGGCACTGGCCATCCCCATCACGCCGTTACCGACGGGATAGAACGGGCCAACGTTACCGGTCCGGTCGACCAGGCGCGCCCAAAAGAAGAACTGCGCGCCTGCCTGTAGGGCCTGCATGCTGTAATCCGCCTGGGGGTAGGCCAGGTCTGCCAGTTTCGATGCCACGGACACGTCATTGGCCTGTCCGTACCACAACTCGGTGCGCTGGGTATCCTCGGCGCCAGCAGGGAAACCCCAGCGAATGCCGATGCCGAACAGTTCGCTTGTGGTGGTCAGGAACGACACCGCCGGTGGCAGACCGACCTTCCCTTCCAGGTTGGTCAGCGCAGACGTAGTAGGAATAGACGAAACGTTGAGCGCACTCACCGCCCGAACCCTAGCCATGTACTGACCGGAGTAGATCCCGCGCACGTCGACCATTTGCTCAGGGGTGCGCGGTACGGTGATCCACTCCCTTGCCCCCCACTTCCATTCGACGTCATAAGCCACGGCGCCGGGCGCCGCATCCCACGCGATCGACATGACCGTCACAGCAATGCCCTGCTCAATCACGACGTTCTGGCTGAGCATGACGCGTGCGGGTGCGTCCTGGCTTCCCACTGGAATGCCTGTGATCGGCCGAATATCCACCACCGCGCCGCCGTCGATAGCGGGAAATTTGCTCGGGGCGTGCTGGATCACCTCGAGCTGGAACTGGTGCCACTCTGGACGCGTGACGTTGCGGACGTAAAACTGCATCAGTTTCAGGTCTTCATAGTCGAGAACCCAGCCGCACTCGGCTTGGGGTTGCTCGCTGTAATCGGCCATCAGCGTGACGTTGCGGCCGACAACTGACTTCACCACCCGCCCCTCGGACTTGCCGCTGGGAAGGTTGACCATCAGCCGAGCGCCGACCGGCACAACGGTGTCGCGATCAAGCGTAACGACTCGACCCGCGGCTGCCGCTATCCGGCCACCATTGTTCCGGCCAACCAGCATAGGATCGGCCACAGCAATGACCTGGCCAGGCTTCGGGATGTCACCATCCAGGCCCACGCGAAAAACGCCGCCCTGTGTCTGCAGCTTCTCGGTGAATGCCGCCCACTGCCCGGCGCGCTGCGCCTGACCGAGAGAGGTACAGCCGATCGCGCCAACGGTGGTATCGCGGACGATGCCACCCAACTCGACCATGGCCTCATCATCAAAAACCGGCTCCTTGTCGGTCTCGAAGCCCTGGTCCGGGTTATCCCACGACACCATGTAAAGGGTGTGGCGATCACGCGCGCGGGTGCCTTCGTACTTGATGGCGCCGTTATTCAGGATCTGTGTTTGGTTGTAGGTGTACACAGGGTCGCCAGGCATATCGGCGTTGACCACGATCTGACTGCCATCCCAGTAGGCCAGGCCGTGGAAGATCGAGGCCAGGTCCTGAAGAACCGCGTAGGCCTCGGCCTGCTTCTGAAAGTACAGGTTGCAGGTGAAGCGCGGCTCCTGGCCGCCCTTCCCGTCCGGCACCATCTGGTCGCAGTACTGTGCAATGCGATACAGCGACCAGCGATCAACCATCGTGGCATCAATGCGGTCGCCGAGTCCGTAATACGGGTGCAGTACCAGGTCGTAGAAGATCCACGCCGGGTTATTGGTGTAGGCCTCTTTGAAGGTTCCATCCCAAATACCGTTGCTTGTACCGGTGCCCGATGTTGCGTAGGTGCGCGTGGCTGGGTCGTAGTTGGTCGGTACGCGAATGATGCGTCCACGCATCAACACAGCGATCTTGGCGATGTCACCGCCAAAGGTCTGGGCGTCGTACTCCAAGCAGCTGACGGCCGTGAGCGGGTATTCCTGATCGCTATCGACCACCTCGGCGATTGCCTTAACGATCATCTGATCAACGACCAGGTCGGAGTTGGCATTCGGGGTAAGGCGGCGCACACGAATCGTCCACCGGTTGCCGGCTGGCAAATCCAGGCGGTGCGCACGCTCATACTCCGTGATGTTCTTGCGATCTACGGCCGATAGCAGTACCTCTACGTAAGGTCCGTTGTCGGTGGAGATGTCCACGGCGTAATCGATACGCACGCCATTGATGTTGCCGGAGGCGTCCTGGCTGCGAAGCGTTGGCCAACTCAGGCGAATGCGCACAGCATCGATCATCGAGTTGGTGATGGTGTGCAACCACGGCGTGCCGAAGACCAACTCTTTCTTAACGTCGATCTCGTTGCTTGATTCCTGTATGCCCTCCAGGCGCTCCTGATTCAGTTCGCCATTGCGGAACTGCCACTTGGCGCTGGGGTAATTGATCGTGCCGTCCGGAGCCTGGACTGCAGTACCGTTCAGCTTGACCGAACGCAAACCATCAACCGGGCCAACGATGGGACCCCAACTCCACAGGTAGGTGATTCGCGCCGTAGAGATCGACGGCACGCTGTTGGACGCAATACTGGGCTGCTTCTGTTTCGCCTCGCCACCCTTGCTGCCGATCACTGGCCTACGCTTGCGAGGTGCTGCGCCGAGCGCCTTCTTTGCTACTGCGCCCATGCGCCCTCCAGAATGCAAAAGCCCGCCGAAGCGGGTTGGTTGTATTGGTTGAATCAGTTGTTGTCTTGGGTGTAGATCCCGCCCGACTCGACAGCGCCACCAACCTCTCGCTCGCCGTACAGCAGCGGGTAAGGGTTGCCCTGGGCGATGGTCGTGACCGCACCGCCGAAGCCGTAGCTCGGGTTGTTACCGTCGTCGTTCTTGCCCTCGGCGCTGGCCTTGGTGGTCGGTGACAGCATTTGCACCACACCGCCCAGGCCAACAGCAGCGCCGGCGGCGAGCAGCCCCATACCTAGCGTCGAGGTGGTGCCGCCGGTGAACAAGCCGGCCACGATCAAAACCACGCCGAGAAGCGTCTGGAACATGCCCGCCTGCTTACTGCCCTGAATGATTGGCTGAATTCGGATATCGCCTTCGCACCGGCCCACCAGGTCAAGCTCCTGCTCGCCAAGATTCCGCTCATCAACGAACACAGCGAATACAAGGCCGCGCTCTTCGGCGGTGCGCAGGTATTTCTCGAAACCTGGCTTCATCATGCACAGCGCGGCCATGGCATCGCGAAAGCTGTGCACGTCCAGGGTGTACTGTTTGCCGAACTTCTTGCCCAGCACGCCGCCGAGCTTGATGGTCCGCATGGTCATGGGCGGTAGTCCTTGTGCCGGAGAATGAGCTTCACTCGGTTGGCCATCGACCAGCCGTAGATTTCACGGGCTGCCAGGCGCCCGGGCATGTGGTGGTAAATGAACGGGCCAGACCCTCCAAGCTTCGGCGCCGGTTCGCTGGTGAGCGCCGGCTCATCGCCCAAATAGATCACGGCATGATTCGGGAAATAGCACTCCCGGCCAGGCGTCGGGATCTGCAACACCAGCATGTCGCCGCGTCGTGCTTCGCTGACCTGGTAGAAACCAGTGGCCGCGAAGTTGTCTTCGTAGAGGCTCGGACCGTCTTTCTGCTCCCACCAAAGGTCGGAGCGCTCGAAGTTCGGCAGCTGCAACCCAGCTTCGCGGTCGTACCAGTCGCGGCACGCCGCCCAGCAGTCCAGCAGGCCATGGGAGAAGTCGCGGCCCAGCAGCGGCGCCTGGAAGCCCGAAGGCTTGAACCACTCGAAGTCACCACCAGGCCAGCCGACAATGCCCCAGGGCAGTTCGTGCAACTCGCAACTGACGCGGTCAGCCATGCTCGGCGTCGGCGCCTTGTCAGGGTGGCTGTGGATGATCGCCAGCACCTCGCCCCGATCTTCCGCCTGGGCCATGTCCTTGTGATCGATTTGGAAGTGTTCGCGCGGCGAGGTGGCCAGGTTGCCACAGGGCACGTACTCGCGCCCGGCGGCGGACTTGATCACCACCCCGCAGGCCTCTGCGGGATAAACAAGTTCGGCGTGGGCGCGGATCTCGTCCTGCAATTTTTGATTGATGCGCATCGCTACCTCGAACTTGCTATCAGGCTTGCGCCCATGGATCCGCCAAAACGGCGGGTGTTGCCCCGAAGCTTGCAGCTGCTCCACCAGCCGCCGCAGCGGTCCAGCGCGGGGTTGTCCGTGGGCTGGTTCTTCTTGTCGAACATCGCCGCACCGGTATAGGCGCAGGCCTCCTGCCGGTAACCGCCACGGCAGGCCCACCGGCAGAGCTTGGTGATCTGCTGCGCCGGCAACATCTGGCCTTCCATGTCCGTAGGGCTCGACAGCGAGAACGTGACCGAGATGCTGGGTAGCGCCTCGGTCTTCTGCTCGATAAACCAGAGGTTGGTTTTGGATTGGTCGCTGGCTTCTGGGTTGCCGTCGGGGAAGTTGGCGGCATCCAGGAAGTGGCGGAACGTCTCGATCACCTTGACTCTGGCCCCGGCCAAGTCGCGGAACTGGAAGCACAGGGCAGTGATCGCGCCGCGCACGCCGCCAAGTTCGTCGTCCACCTGCAGCGTCGGCGAAGCTGGGCGCCCATCCCCACGGATGTCGAAGTCCTTGGCCTCGATCTGGAGCGGCGAATACAGTTGCCCCTGCCAAATGATGTCGCCTTCTTGGGCGTGGCCGTGGAAGCGCCAGAGCAAACCGCCCAGGGGCGTAGCGTCCAGCTCGTAGAGCCGAATCTGGTTACCCGGCTCAAGCTTTTGAATATCGGTGTTGTAATTCATATGGCCCCAGGAACAAGAAACCCCGCACTTAGCGGGGCCCGGTGAGGTTTTCGGAGGTTTTTGGTTATGGCGTATAGGTCTGTTTGAAGGTAAACGAGAGCGTCCACAGGCCAGCGCCGAGCGGCTTGGACTTGTAGCCCTTGCAGCGATATCGGCCCGGCACCCCGCCCGGCGGCGTCCACATGAATGACCTGTAGCCTTCGTGCCGGTCGATGAAATCGCGCACCTTCAGCAACTCCTCACCGGGAGCCATAACGCCAGAGTGCGTCAGGTTCCAGTTCTCGCTTTTGGTATTGATGCCAATGCCGCCAGCCTGGGTGTAACCGTCGCCGAAATCGTTCTCCCATGTGCGCTGGTCAATCTCTCCATCGCCACCCAATTGAACGCAGTAGCTGAATGTTTCCGCCATCAGACTCGCCTCCAGAGCAAACCGCCCTGCCCCATTTCGCCTTGAAGCACTCGGCGTATTTCAGAGACCAGGCCCTGACCCATCGCCTCGCCCTGTTTGCGAGCATCGTCACCACTCATACCTGGCTGGGCCTGGACGCTGACAGGCGCATTGATGTGAATTCCACCTCTCCCGCCGGCACCACCATCACCAACACTTTCGGTTGCCGCAGTCTGCCGGGCCAGGAAGTTAGTCAGGTCCTTGTTCTGGGCCGGTGCTACCACTCGCTCGCCTCCGTCGAGAAGCCAAGTGCCTTCTTTCGGGATATTACCCATACCGTCGTGCGCCATGCCCGCAAGAGCAGCACTTGCAACACCGGCTACCATGGGCGCCGTGGCTGCAGCAGCAGTTGCCGCCGCCAAAGGCGCAGCCGCAGGGCCAACAATTGGGATGGCTGCGGTCGAAGCATAGGCCGCCAAACTGGCCTGGAAGGCAGTCGCCTGAGCATTGGCCACCATCGCCGGAACTGCGCTGGCCTGAGCGGTTTTACCAACCAGCAATTGCACTGCCTGGTAGACCAGCCACTGCGCAGCCATGTCAGACAGCGCCTGCAATGTCGATTTGGCGAAATTCCCTACCAGGTCCCCTAGCGCATCACCGGCGTCCTCTGCGCCGCTCGCAACATCTGAGAGGAAGGTGCTTAGACTGCTTTTCGCCCCGCCGAGTATTGAGGATGTCGCCTCTGCCGCCATCGCGGAGTAGTCCGTTGCCGCATCGACATAGTTCTGCCATGCACTACTGACACCATCCATCCAGTTCGCTTGGGATTCGTCGAGCTGGTTGTAATAGTCCTGCTGGATAACGATTCTCTCGGCCAGGGCCTCCTCCAAGAGAGCGGTTTCCTTGTCGTAGTTCTCCTGTGCATCAGGATCGCCAGCCAGCGTTGCGTCCTTGTACTCCTTGTACATTTCCCGGCGCTGTTTGTTGAAGTCCTGGTCAATCGACAGAAACTCTTTCAGACGTGCCTTGTACTTGTCGCCCTCCCCAGCACCAGCCAGCTCCTGGTCGAAACCGTCCCTTGCTGTCTGGTTGCTTTCCTTAAGGTTGTAGCCAAGCGCAGCGAGTTTCGCGGCGTCCTGGTTGGCCTTTACGAGGGCCTTTTTCGCGTCGAGATCAGCGGCAAGCCCTTCAAGCTCTTTCTTGCGCGCCTCGCTGAGCTTGGCGTAGTTGCCGCTGGCTATTTCAAATGCCAGCTTCTCAACCTCGGTCGCCTTCTGCTTTTTCCCTGATGTTTCGTCAATCAGCGCGATCTGGCGCTTGTAATTCTCCTCAGCATCTTCGAAGGTTTTGAGGTTCGCCTTCAGTGCAGAGGTGTGGTTCTGGGTTTCTTTGGTGGCGGCCTTGTTCGCTGCTGTTTGGGCGTCAGATGCATACGCGGCAGACATGATTGCCGTCTTGTCCGCCTCCGACAGACCGGTGTGCTCAGCTATGTAGCGGCTTGCCTCTTTAACAGCATTATTGTTGTCCTGAAGCTTGCCGAGTTGCGTTTGCAAGGTTTTCAGATACTTCTCACCTTCGGCGGTCATTCCTTTGGTCGCCTGAGTAGCACCATTCGTGACCGCCACCCCTTTGTTCATCTCGCCGTTCAGGGCGTTCAGGCGATCACGAGCCTCGCTTTGCGCATTTTTAACTACCGATAGTGCGCCGGCCTGCTTGACCAGAGAATCAACGACTTTCGGGTCAACCAGGCTGTTAGATCTCAGCTCCTCGAGAATCGGCGAAAGATCCTTGCCTGCGGCGGACGCCTCACCAATCCTCTTTGAGTATTCGAGAAAAATCGCAGTACCGCTTGCGCTTGATCGAGGTCCTACAAGACCTGTTTTGAGGATCTTCTGGAACTTGTCGTATTCCTCGCTGGTTGCCTTAATTGCATCGGCCTCGGCCTCTCCCCAGCGGATCAGGGCTGCCGCTTTTTGGTCACGGGTAAGTTGCTGAAACTTCGCAATTACTTCGTCCAGTGGCCCCTTCAAACCCTCCAGACCTTGAGCTGCTTTATCAGCATTGCTGCGGAAGTCGGCGAACGAAAGTGCAACGGCTCCAGCCACGAAAAGTAGCCCAACCGGTCCGCCCATCAAAGCCAGTAAACCACGGCCTGCTGCGGCCATCACACCAAATGCACGACCGGCGATACTGGCGGCAGCGGCAGCTCTGTCGGATGCAACCGCAGCAGCATTAACGACCGCAGTGGTTTCTCCGTACGCTAATGCAGCAGCTGTTCTTTTCGCATATGCCGCCTGTATCTCCAGCGAGGTCGCAACGGTAGTCGAGGCAAGAGAACGCTCGGCCTGCTCAACTTTCTTTGTGACTGCAACTTCAGCGAGTCGAAGTTCCGCAATGCGCGAGATCGACGCCGCCCGGCCGGTATCATTTATTTGTGCCGCCAGCCGCTGCTGCTCCAGCAAGCGCTCTGCGGCCAGGGAAGCCTGGACCGTCGTGATGTTTGCGAGTTCAGATGCCTGTCTGACACGGTCTGAAGCTACCTTTCCTTGCGCGGAGGTGATTTCAAGATTGGCACGTTGAAGCAAAGCCTTCGCATCAATTTGCTTGGCTTGGGCAGCGTACAAGTCTCCCTTTGCTGTAGCGGCAGTGGCGGTCAACAGCGTTTGATTTGAGGCCGCTGCGTAGAGTGCTTGAGCCCCTTGCTGAGCGAAACCGCCGGTGATTCTGCCCAGCGCCACATACAGCCCGGTCGTCATAACTTGCGCGAGCGCTTCTGAGTTGTTGCGCAATGACGCAAGCGAGCCAGGCAGGCTTCCGTCAATAGCCTTTGACAGCCCAACGAATTCGGCAGCCACCTTCGCACTTGCACCGGTTGCCTGATCCAACTCACCGATAAACCGCGTCATTGAGTTGCTGATGGCGGTAAAGCTGTTGCCGATTGTCGTGGCGGTCTTGGCGAACAGAGCATCAACCGCGCCAGCTTGGCTTTGTAGCGCCTTGACCACTGCCTGCGCAGTAAGCTCTCCGGCAGCCCCCATTGTCCGCAACTCGCCGACTGTTTTGCCCATGCCCGCCGCAATTGCCTGGGCCAGCGCCGGAGCCTGCTCCATGACTGAGTTAAGTTCTTCGCCGCGCAGCACGCCGGAAGCAAAAGCCTGACCAAGCTGGATCAGCGCTGCGTTTGCACTCTCCGCTGAAGCCCCCGAGATTGCGAGGGTCTTGCTGATGGTCCCAACGACCCCGGCAACGCCCTCTCCGGAAAGCTTGAGAGCAGCCTGGTTTGTGGCGATTCGCTGATAAAGCTCAGCAGTTGCTGACAACGGCTGTCGAGAGTTTTGAGCGATATCAAAGACCGCTTTTTGAGCTGTAACCAGTTCGTAAGAGCCGGTTGTTACGAGCTTAAGACGGTTGGTTAGGGAGCTGTAAGCTTCAGTGGCCTGATATACGCTGTTCAGGCTGAATGCCGCAGCCAAAGGGCCAGCAATCTTTGATGCAATGCTCGATAACGAGAGAAATTGGCCCTGTAGTGCGTTTATTCGCGCAGATGCAGCATCAGCAGCGGCGCCAGTGCTCGCGACAGACCGAGAAGCCCGATCCATTCCCTGCTGGAAACCGCCGATGCGAGCGATCAGGTCCAGCGTCAGCGTTCCGAGCGACCGAGATGCCATTTACTTTTCTCCAGACGTTAAAAAGCCCGCTCATTGGCGGGCCCTTTGAAGCTTTAGCTGATGGAGCTAAGTTCTAAGTTTTGCGGTACTCAAAGCATCCAGGAAAGCGCGAATGTTTTTCTGAACGGCTCTGTTTATGGATTCTTTGATGCGTGTAGAGCCTAAGAATGCATAGGAAGCAGGAACTGACCCAACAGTAGAAATATCTCGTTCGTATAGAACCTTGCCAGACTTTCTACTCACAACCTGATAGGTCGCTCGAGCCTCTGTAGTCATCTCAAAGCCACCACCGGCAATGTCGAGTTCTGTGACTTTTACAAAGATATTTACCTTTTGAGGAGAGTCATCATCGAAGACTGAAATACGATTGACCCCTTCGCTCAATGCGCTCTCCCAGTAACCAGGTACCTCCTCACCGCTTGATGGAATTTCACCGCGGGCTTCATTTGGTCCAGCAAAAGAGACGGAAATAGATCTTAAGTCTGCGTCAATTTTGCTATTTGAAACTCCCAGACCCTGCACAGAGAAATTTAACGGAGGTGCCGATGCGCAGCCGGCCGTCAATAAAGCAAACATCACCAAAACTACAACTCTCATCCTGATCCCTCATGGTGTTTTGACAGCAATCTACCACCATCCATGGCGATGATCACACCCACTCTTCCATGGCCTGCTCAAGCTGCATCTCTTTCGTTGCGGCATGTGGCATGAAGTCCACGAACTCCGCCTTGCCTCCGGCCCCGCGATTCACCTGAAGGGCGATAATCGCGGCCGATACTTCCATCCGCCGGCCGAGATTGAGCGTTCCATGCTTATCGCGATACTCGGACCAGGCCAAAACCTCCGCGTAGGAGATATTGGCCTTGGCTTCCGCGATGGTGCACCCGCCGACTCCGTTCAGCACCAGTTCGTGCCAAAACTCATCGGCGGGAGTCAGTTTTTTACGGGATTATTGACCTCGTTCACTGCTTGCAGCAGGACAACGCCCAGGCCGGAGTCGAGATTTACAGCATCTTCGAAGGGCAACTCCTCTTCACCGGTGTCGCCAAGCATGATGCTGGCCGAAAGGTACCGGGCGTTTTTGAAGCGCTCGGCCTCTCCACCAGCAAACATTGCTTCCATGACCCCAAAAGCATGCCGGCGAATGTGCACCTTGAATTTGTCGGTCACTTCCTTACCTTTGGCGTCGAAGTGCTTCCACTCGACATCGCGCTGCACCAGGGCGTCAGCAATGACGCCCCCTTTCTTTTTCAGTTGAGCCAGGTTCATGCGAGCCCCTTAAGCGGTTTTGCGAACCCAGGCGGAACCGCCCGAGCGCTGAATGGTGGCGGCGGTGCTGACCACGGCATTGGCGGCGAAGTCGAACGGGAAGTCACTCACGTAGCCTTCGAAAACAAACCAGGTGCGGGTTTCCGGAAGCTCGAAGCTGTCACCAGCCGAAATGGCGGCGGTGGCTGTTGCCCCGGTACCGGCGCCCGTGAAAGCAACCGTGGGAGCGCTGGTGTAACCGGTGCCAGCGTTGGTGATCGTGACGCCGGTCACTGCGCCGCCGGATACCGTGGCGGTACCAGCCGCGCCGGTGCCGCCGCCGCCAGTGAACGCTACCGTAGGGGCAGTCGTGTATCCGGTACCACCGGCACCGATCGTGACTGCGCCCAGCGCACCGCCAGCCGCGACCGTTGGGGCCGCCTTGCCATCAGACCAGCCAACCGCCCACTGGATAGTGGTGTCGCCTTCGGTTTCAGACAGCTGGTGCAGGCGAATATGGCTCGCGTTGTTCGGGTCAGCGTTGACGGTCAACGAAGCCTGCCCCGGGGTGCGCAAGCCCTTCTTGTAGCTGCGCGAGGTGTCTTCCAGGCACGTGTCCTCAATCTGATCCGCCGGCGAACCGCCCGGGCTGAATGCAGTGGCGCACTCGATGGCGAGCACGGTTTTAGGGCCGGTGCCGTTCAGTGGCGGGACGAGTGCGTAAATCTGGGTTCCTTGGGAAAGGATCGACATGGCGTTCTCCAAATGTCGGGCATAAAAAAACCCGCACTCGGCGGGTTGATGGGGTGATGCTCTATCGAAGGGTGATCCAGTCGATATCAAAGCTGCGGTGGTAGTCCTTCGTCGTCGGATCTCGGCCTGAAGCCCCCCAGCGTGTGATGTTGGCCTTCAGTTCCAGCGCATCCCGCAAGGCACTGGTGACTTGCGTTACCTGGCCGGCGTTCGCGGCGTACACGTCCACCTGCAACGTGAAGCCGTCAGCATCGGGCCGCCCAGCGAGGTAGTTTTCTGGATTACCGTCAATCAGGTTCCACACCACGTAAGGCTTCACGACGCCTTCGGGCGCCTCGCCGAATGAATAAATTCGGCAGTCAACACCAGAACCGATGAGCGCGGTAACCATCGGATCGGTTGAGCAAACCAGAAAAATAGGCGGACCCATCAATTCCCCCTGAGCGCGGCATCAATCTCGCGGCCAAGGCTCGCGACAAACCGTTCCGTGACCGCATTGACGTTCTGCGAGAATGCCGGGCGCATGAAAGGCGCTGGCGGCGTGAACTGGGTACCGAACTCGATATAGCGCCAGTGCCGCGTGTCGCCCCCGGGGTTTCCGCTTGCGTCCTTGCTGTGCTGGTTAGAACCGGCACCGCCTCGAATGCCGACGCGCATCACCACGCCTCCCTCACGTCTGGATTGCTTGGTCGCTTCCTGAGTGATCACGTTGCGCCAGATTTTTTCCTTGGTATCAGGATCATCTAGGGCTTTGGCGCGGGCTTTCGCGTCGTCGCGGATGATGTTCATCGCTTCACGCGCAGCCCGACGAAGGCCTTTTTTCTGAAGCCGCGGCGCCAGGCTCCGCATCTTGTCGATCGTCGACGCGACGCCTTGGAGCTGGGCAGAAATCGAGCTAGCCATCCTTTACCCCCTTCGAAACCAGCAATGTCAGGTATTCAAGGCCGGACTTCTTGTCGGCAAGCGGCGGACCTTCAATGCTGTAGGTCTCGCCTCGATGGATCACACGCATTGTCGGCAGCACGCCGACCTGGTAGCGAATCACCATCCGCCCAGTTACCTGGGACTGGCCTGCCTTGGCGGCGATCATGTCACGGGCCGATAAATCCTCAACCGCCGCCCAAACCTTGGCAAATTCCACCCAGGCCGGGGTAAGGAAGTCGCCAGTAATAGGGTCTCGCGGCGTGATTTTGTGTTGAATTTCGACTGGGTGGCGAAGTTTTCCGGCTTCCATCAGAAACGCTTCCTATACCAGAGCAAACGCTCCACCGCTGTCGGAGTCACGCCGGCGGCGGCGTCTTCGCGATTTTCGTACCAATGCCCCACCAACAGCAGAATGGCCTGCTCAACGTCGGCGGTGATTCCCATCTGATAAGGCTCGACCGGGGAACCCTCGACCAGCTCACGATCACAGTGCATGGCAATATGGGACTTGGCGCCCTCAATGTATCCGGTGATGAGGGCATCTTCCTGACCACCGTCCACTCGCAGGTGGAGCTTCACGCGCGCCAGGTCGATCATTACTTGGTCTCGTCGGGCTTAGATTGCTTATTGGCCTTGGGTGTGGAGCCTTCCTTGTCGAGTGCAGCCAAACCCTTTCCGATCAAGCGATGAGCGTATTCCTCATCTTCCAGGTCGAGAACCTCGCCGGCGGATACTCGGCCGTTGTTCACCTTGACCTTGTCAGGGTCGCCTTCGAAGCCCCACAGAACTTTGACTTTCATAACCTTCTCCACAAAAAAGGGGCCGTCAGGCCCCGGGATAAATTCGACACAATCAAGCCTGAGGCTTGAAGCGGCCCTTCACGAACGCGTAAGGACGGCGCACCGCCAGCCCCAAACGTTCCTCGACCAAGATGGCGCGTTTGTTCTTGATGAAGTCGTCGTTGATCATGCCGACCTTGATGGTGAACGCCATGCGGTCATAGATCCGTGCGCCCTGCGCGAAAGAGCCCGTCAGGAATTCGCCGCCGGTGGTGGTGCCATCGCCTTCGTCCATGCTGTCGGAGGCCACAACCGGGCGCCCCCACAGGATCGGAGTAACCAGGCCCTGCAGATTGGCGAACAGATAGCGGTTCTGGGCGTCCTTTTCCAACTCGATGTTCATCCAGTCCAGATCAGTCATCACCACGGCATCGGCCGAACGCTTCGATTGCTTGCCAACCTGGTACAGCGCGCGGCGGACGGTGTCGATAGCGGTATCATTCGCCTTGCTCAGGGCAGCGTTGAAAGCTGTCGCCTGAGTCATGATGCCGTTCATGTTCTTGCCGATGCCATCGCCCTTGAGGATTTGGCCTTCCTTCTTCAGCTTCAGGTCGTAACGCAGCAGCTCCTGAATGTAGCTGTAGAGCTGCGGCACGTCGTCCAGTGCCTCGTCGGTTACCGGCATCCAAACCGCGATCTTCTTGATGGTGTCGGTGGCTTCTTCGAAGGTCACGTCGCTGGAAGGCTTCGCTTCACCCTCACCGACCATGCCTGCACCCAGGGTGTGGAGCAGTTCCTTGAAGTAAGTGAAGGTGGTGCCGGTAACCGGCGTCGACGGAATCAGATCCTGGATCACCAGGTTCTGCCGTGGCTTGTCCTGAATTACTGGGTCGTACTGAGGTGCCACCAGGCCGGCGCTGGTCACCTTGACTTCGGACATGGTCGCCATGGCCGACTTGGTGACTTCGATTTCGGCGCGGTCCTGCTTCTTGTCGAGCAGCGCCTTGTAGTCGTCGTTGCCTTTGACAAAGTCGATGAAGCCCTTCTGCTCGCCGCCCAGGGAGCGCAGACGAACACCCTTTTCTTCGAGCTTCTGCACCTGCTCGATGACGCGCTCGATCTCACCCTTTTGGTTTTCGATCTGAGACTTAATGTCCTTGGTTGCAGCGTTGCCCTTTTCGAGCTCCGCCGACACATGGTCATATTTTTGTTGCAACCCGCCGAAGCCCTCGGAGAGTTGTTTTTCCAGGGCTTCGCGAATTTCTTTAACATCAGCGGTCATGGCTGAACTCCAAATTGGTTTTTGAACAGGTTGGATATTTCTTTCAGCTCATCCACGATCGCCGTGGCCGCCGTCCCACCATCACGGTGTACGGCGGAATAGCCGAGCGAGGCGACTGCTGCCGCCTCCTTTTGCGAGAGCCCCATGCGTTCGCGCAGGGCTGCTTCAAAAAGTCTGATATCCGACTTCACGTCGGTAACCTTTGCCTCCGGGTTCATCCCGAAAGGCACGATTGAGGCTTCCCACAGTTCAGCAGCACTGATCAGCCGCACAGTGCGACCATCACGCTCTTCGAACGTGGCTTTGATGGTGTTGAAGCCGATGGACATGCTGTCCAGCGTCTCTTCCTTCATGAGCTCGTATGCATCACGGGCATAGCTCACAGCCAGGTTGATCTTGCCTTTAAGGTAAAGGCCATGGTCGTCTTGAGTGAATGCCGCAGAACCCACAAGCCGGGTCAGATCATGGAACAGCGCCAGCTTCAGGCGTCCCCCGCGAGTGGTCTTTACCTTCGTGAAGGCACCCGGCAGGATCACGTCGTCGCCCAGATCGATGTTGTTGAACACCGCGGCGTAGCCTTCAAAGTTGCCCGCGTCGTCCATCCCTTTCAGTTCAAACGGGACTTCAATCTTTGACATTTGTTTGCATCTCCCACCGGGTGACCCGGTCGTATTCTTCGCCAGCCAGGCGGGGCTCGTTTTCTTTCTCTCGGACGGCGTTGATACTTAACCAGCCAGAGCCACCAGAGCCGCCAAGCGCAGCCTTGTAATAGGCCGCCCGGCCCGCGCTATCTGCGCGCAGCAAACCCTCCACAATGAACTCCACAAACTGGGGTTTATCGCGGAAGAGCTTGTCGTTGATTTCGTCCTCGATCGCGTCGAGGTAAGGCTTGAGGCCAAAGGTCACGTAACCGCTGGTTTGTTGTTCCAGGTTCGATCCCATGATTGAGGTCTTGCCGGCGCGGTTGGCCAGGTACAGAGGGACGCCGTAGCAACCGGCAATCGCTTCCTCCTGAAATTGCTGGGACTCAATGAACTGGCTGTCCTTCTGGCTCAGCCCGGCAGGCACGATCTTCGGGCCGCCCTGCAAAACCCCCATCGAGCCGATGTCATTGACGTCGCCTTTCCGGACGTCAGGGAATTTAGCCATGATCTGTTCCTGCTGTGCCTTGGTCAGGAACTGTTCATAGATGACGTAACCGCCCGTGAAGCCGCCTTTGCGCATGAACATCGCAGACCAGTTCTGCGCGGTCTTGGCAAGCCCCATCGACTCAGCTTGATACTCAACAGGTGAAAGTCCGTTGATACCGTCCATGCTGAACAATTTGAAGTGCAACATGTTCTCCGGCGATACCGGGAACCGCTTACCACTAATCGTGACCCAATAGATCAGGTCATCGGAGGTGTCTACTTCAACGTTATCGGCGCTCACAGGAATGAAGCCGATCCAGTCACCGTTATCGGTACGTTCAATGATGCTGTAAGCATTCCCCCGCAGCGCCATGTTAACCACGGCACACTTGAGGAAGTTGAGTTTGGTCATGTACGGGTTGGGCTTTCTCAGTACCCGGGCCTGCCGCGACTTGGTATCAGCCAGCACGCGACCTGATGGCGTGTCCTCAAAGATCTTGAGCGGCAGACCCGCAGCAGACTCGCTCAGGATCTTCACGCAAGCCCAGACGATCGGGATCGTAATTGCTGACTTTGCTGTGACCTTCACGCCCGACTTAGTGCGTTTCCCGCCGGCGACCATGTCGACTTCAACGTAGTCGCCAGTCGCCGGGTCGTTGTAGCCGAACATGCGCCATGACAGCGGGTTGTACCAACGAGATGCCATATTCAGCCTATGAGTTCGAGCCGATGAGTCCGAAGAACCCATCAGCCAGGTAATTGTCGAGCCCACTTTGGGCTTGAGGATTGAGCGACAGCAGCGAGATGGCGTTGAAGGCCGCCATCAATGGGTCGATCTTCGCCAAACCCGACGCCTGCTTGGTGATCAAGATGGCGTTACCGGCTGGTACCACCCGGGCATTGCCGCAGCACCAGGCCATCATTGGTTGTCCGCCATGGACCAAACCGCCCTCAGCCAGCTTTCGCTCAGTGGTCTTGATTGCGCCGTTCAGCTTCCAGCCTTGGCTGATGCCGATGATCTTCTCTTCCGGAATGCCGGCCTCGGCCAAAGCGTCAAGAATGGCGCCGATGCCTGACGGATCGAGACCGACCTTGTCGAGCAAGCCCGCCGCCTCCACCCTGGCCACCAGTTCGGCAACGTCTTGCACGTCCTCACCGATGGTTTCAACCAGGGTCAAATCACCGTCGCTGGCAAAATCCCGAAAGCGCGGGGCCTCGCTTTTACGGCGCTCCAACACTGATGGGTGAGCCCAGGCATGTGTCCATACCAGCCATTGCCTGGTGAGCTTGTCGCGGCCAGCAGCGGCAAAGCCGAGCAAGTCATCCAGGCCCCCGCCATCGATGCCAACGTCGACAACCTCAGAGCGATCAATCAGTTGCTCGAAGGTCAGGCCTTCCGGTGCCGCCTGAGCCTCCCAGAACTCAGCGCCGGCCCATCGATCCGAGCGTAGGTTCAGCCCTATCTCGATGTTGAGATGCTTAGCCAGAAACTGTTGAAGGGTGCCATCGGAGGCGCCCTGTTTCTTTTTGAGCTCGTCACCCAACCACTCAGCACTAACCGAACGGCCTATGTTGGGGTTGGTGATGTAGAAGTTTTCTGGCCTCAGGTACGCCTTGTCCTCAATCATCTGCAAGGGGAATTCGTACAAGATACCCAGTGTTTTGCGATCCAGGATTTTGCCGTCCCGCACATTCCGCCAGTAGCTCAGCTTTTCCTTAAACACACCAGCGGGAGGGTCATCGCTTTGGGTGGTCAGAAAGATGACCCACCCTTCTTCGCGGGAGATCTGACCGCCGAGCGCTTCCATAAACATGGATTCAGCATTGGAGCGCTTGCCGAAGACCCAAAGCTCATCGACCAAAACCTTGCCCGACTTCTTGCCTGACACGGTATCGGTATCAGCTGCAACGACCTTCAACGAGTTTCGCGTGGTGCGGTCCGTGATGGTCCTGATGTGATCTTGGATATGGAACATTGCTGACAGCTCTGCGTCAGCCCTGACCATGGCCGCCGCCGGCTTGAATGCGTTGTCAGCGACCTCGCGGGTTGGAGCCAGGATCAGATGCTCTTCTTCCTCCCGCCAGCACAGGATCAGTGCGGTGAGCATGATGCCTGCGGCGATGGTGCTCTTCGTGTTCTTCTTACTGATCAGTAGGCCGAACTCTCGTATCAGCTGCTTGCCAGTCTCAGCATCGTAGGCCCCGAAGATGCAGCGAACGAAGTTGAACACCCACTCATCACAGCAATCCGCCATCCGTGGCTTACCTGGCAGATCTGGGACGCGTAGCTCCTTGAATATCTGCAGGGCGCGCTCGGCCTCCTCTACGAAGATCGGCGGCGGGATAATCGAGTCGCGGGCGACCAACCGCCGATCCCAGTCGGGGCACGCTGTCGACCACTCCATAGTTAAACCTTCTTACCGTTCGTTGCGACTAATTTGGGTGGTGCCTGCCGGGAGAATTTCCCAGCGGCATGCTCGGCTGCTTTCTGCTGCTCGTCCTTCTTTCCACCGTCTGCCTTTTTGACATGGGTGTATTGAACAGCGGCAATTGCTGCCCGAACCTGTATTGGGCTGGCATCCAGCTCGCCGAGGGCGATCTTGGTCAACAAGGACAGCATGTCCATCTCTGGAGCTTGGACCGGCACCGCCCTTTCGCGCTTCAGCGCACCACCATGTGGCTGCGCCTCGAACTCCACGGACACCGCCGAGGAGTTTGCTGATTCCGGATCAACCTTCTTTTTCCGGCCAGCACCCGGCCGAGCGCCGCCAGAGTTGGGGCGAGCGCCCCCGCTCTTGCCTTTGACGCCTGCCATTTGCTGAATTCCTTTTTCAAAAAGGGGAAAAAATCTGCGCGTGAGAGGGGGAGTGGTCTGGAGAAAAGTCGGTCTCCATAATTTGACCGCCCCCTGGTCTCGACGCGGGGAATTGGCGTGCCGCATCGGGGATGTGACGTGCCACACATGGGTTCAGGCTCCCTGCGCCTCCTCGCGCTGCTTCTTCGAGGAGTGACAGGTGCCGCATAGGCTCATCCAGTTGGTCCGGTCCCAGAACAGCGTCATGTCACCGCGGTGAGGGATGACGTGGTCGACGGTGTTCGCCGCCGTCACCCTGTCCTCGCGCTGGCAGTAGACACAGAGCGGGTTCTCGTTGAGGTGTACCAGTCTGGCCTTCTGCCATTCGTAGTTGTACCCGCGCTGGCTAGAGGTGGTCTTGCCAGTCCTCCACGAACCAGGTGCCGCGGTTGCCAGTCTGTTGCCTTGGGTGGCGACCCTATTACCCAGGGTCTGGAGGCGAGCCATCAGGTCACCTTGCTCCCATCCATGTAGGTCAGAGGCAATGCGTCAGGGTCTTGCTCGGCTTCATCATCAGCCAGGGCCTGAATCAACAGGGCCAGCAGATCGTTGGTCTTCGCTTGCTCTACCAACTGCTGTTTGAAGATCGTCAGGAACTCCTGCTCCCTCCCCTTGATTATTGCCATCTGATCCGGTGTCAGCCGGCACAGGTTGAACCCCAAGGATTCCTTTTGCTCGCTCATATGCCAGCTTCCTCATCTTGTTGAGCCACTCGCGCCGGGCGGCGCATCCACTGCAAGCCATCATGGCTCCAGGGAAAGCTTGATGCTGGCCAGGACCACGCCAAGCGCTGCTGACTGAGAGGTCTTGGCCAGCTCTACCACCAGGGCCTCTACACGGGCGACTTCTGCCTGCTCATCCGCCGGCATATCACTGACCATGCCCTTGATCTGGTAATACTCAGCACTGACTGTGCTCATGGGTTGTTCCTCGTTGCGCGCCACGATTTGGCACATTCGAAAACGTGGCGCGGATTACAGCGAGTCAGCCTTGCGACCAATAAACCTGTCTGAGTAGTCGCGCAGCTTCTCAACACCTACGAACCCAACCGCGCCACCGGCGAAGGTAGCCATGCCCTGAGGCAGTCCCATCCACTCCAGTAGCGGCACCAGAGCCAGGGTAATCAGCCCGCACAGGGCGCCCTCAAGGATCATCTGGCGACGAGTGCCGCCGCCATACACAACCCGCAGGATGGCAATGAGCACCGATAAGCCAGAGGCATAGAGTTGCGGCTGGTGCGCTGCAAGCCAGGCAAATGCAGCGGCCCACAAGTTAGGGTCTTTTTCGGGCATGGGAGCCATCTCAGTTCCTCCCCTTCAGGGAGTTAGGAAAAAAAAGCCCGCTGGGTGGCGGGCATATGGCTCCGTGCTATCGTCGTGACTCCTACAATCGCAACAACGGATGGAACCATGGCAAATTTTATCGTGACTTTTGAGTTTAAATCTGACGACTCACGCCAAGCTCGATACGACTCGTTCGTGAAGAAAGTTAACGAACTAACGGCTTACAAACACTGGGACGAAACTACGTCCTTTTACTGCTTTGAGCTGGATACGACAGCAGAAGATCTATGCTCGACCTTGTATGTCGGTAGCGACTTCAACTCAACCAAGGACATCATGGTTGTGATTGATGTCACCAACAAAAAGAAAGCCACAAAAGGCCCATTGAAGTATCCGAGCTTGCTCGATTCGTATCTCGGATTCTGAGTCACCCTAAGTATTTAGGTCATCTGCGACTCAAGCTCAGCGACTCGGCGCTCGTACCGCTCGAGCGTCTCCTGATTTAACCGCAGAGCTTCCGATAACTGCTTCTCCCGAGCTGCGGCATCAGCATGCAGCTTAGTCACCTCTGCCAGCTTCGACTCCTGCGCAATGACAGCCTCGACAGCTTGGCGGTATTCGCTCCTCATGCTCAGCTCCAGAATTTTTAGATTTGACTCAGCTCCAGCAACACTCCCAGCTCGGAGCAATGGGTGTGGCGGGGCCGAAAACGAAAATGCCCGCTCAGTGGCGGGCCGGGGATTAGCGTGAGCGGTGGAGCAAGCCGCCAGGCATGAGCTCCTTGCGGATCAGCGACTTGACCCGATCGTCGAGATTAGAGCCCAGCAGGTCAACCTGCTCTTTCAGTTCTTGGCCAAGCTTGGTCTCGCCGATCTTGCCTGCGATGTCCTGGAGAATGTCAGAGGCGCTTCGGTCATTGATGGCGAAGCGATCAGCCGAAACCACGAACTGCGATGGCAATCCAACGCCCATGCCCGCGGCGTACAACTTGCCGTTCTCGCCGAGCTGCATCCGCACGCTCCAGGCAGCGGGCCATGGCGACTTTATGATGCCGTCCTGAATCAGGGCCTCACGGATGTAGACCTGGTCGCCATCAACCTTGAGGGGTTCAGGCTGTTCAGGCTCTGACTGGTCCAGATTGCCGAACCGCACCCGCACGACACCATCACAAGTGATCGCGGTGCAGCCGCCGTTGTGTACGATCCGCGTGCCTGCGAATTTCGCCTTCGCGAGGCGATCAGCAAGCTCTTCCTCGGTTTCAAGTCGGGCGTAGCTCAGGAACAGGCGGGAATTGAACGACTCATCGCCATAGCTCGCATCGAACTCTTCGAACTCGGCGGCGTGACGATATTGCTCCGGCACCCGCTCAAGCTCTGCCTGCATGAACTGGAGCAGGTTGGCGGCATTCTTGGGCAGGTCGTACTTGCTCCAGCTGGCCACTTCGACCGACACCATCTGGCGCTCTGGCGCATTGGCCGCGCTGCCGATGGTGCAAGAGTTAATCTCGAAATCACCGGTGGCTTGATCGAGCTTCCAGCCGGAAACGCCCGGCACGTAGTTGCTGGATTGGATAGAGCCGGACATTTTCCGTGCCTCATAACGAGAAAAGGCCCGCCGATATGGCGAGCCTTGGAATAGGTTGATGGTCTTTCCCATCAGTCCGCCAACACCACCCCGCAAGCACAACTGAGGACTAGGGTGTGTTGGCTGCCGGTGTTCTTTCGTAACGCGTGACTACCGGCGATACCGCGTCCAGGCCCTGCCCGAAGGCCCACCCTGGCTATGGCTAACGCCCACATCAAAACTGGTGCTGCCTGATGGAATCGAACCACATAGCACTCGGCGCAGGATTTACAGTCCCGTGTGCGTCCCAGCGCACATTCAGTCAGCGAAAACTTGGCGGAAGGCGAAGGAGTCGAACCCTTACCGTTTCCAGCAGCTCCGGGTTCAAACCGTATTGCCCACCACTGAGCGCCGCCTTCCAGAAACGAAAAAAGCCCAGCGGGTTAGGCTGGGCTTTTGTCTGGTGTCGCGCTTGAAAAGCTGAACACGTTGCCATGAAAACAAGGCTATTCCGCGAGTGCAAGTTTTTTATGCGGCGTCGATAAGTTTCTCCAGCGAGCAGTCAATCCAGCCGACGCCCGTCTTGATGATCTCCCTGGCCTTCGCCTCACTCATGTCGTACTTATTGCCGATTCGCTTGGCTGGCCACTTGGCCGCGTAGTACAGCCAAACGAAGTCGCCCATCTCCGGGGCCCGCTTGCACAGCCTCGCGACAGCGCCATCAACGACGCTGGCCAATTCGTCCGTGATGACGTAGGACTTGCTCGTCGATGGGATCATGTCCCGCATGATCGCCCAGGACGGTGACACATAGCTCGGGACGCCCATGCCGTCCATGCGCCAGTAGCCCCACTGCTCAAGCATGTACTCGGTATCGCCCAGCGGCAGACGTGAAGGCTTTCTTGTATTCATGCCGCTTTCCTCGGTGTCGGTTCATTCAGGCCAAACAGCTCTCGGAGCATCTTGTCGGCGATTTTGTTCTTGGCGTGCCCCTCAGTGATCCACCGGCGGGCGTAGTCCGGGAACCCAAGACTGCCACGGTGGTTTCCCCAGTCTGCGACCAGGTCCATCAGCGCGGCGGCGCCGATACGGCCGTTGGGCTTGTCGAGCAGCAGCCGGTTGCCCTGCTTGAGGAAATCGCGCTCGTCAGAAGTCAGAACTTTGCGCGGCAATGCCGCCGTTACGTTACTCATTTGCGGCACTCCCGAGGCTTTTACAAACCTCCACAATCACAATTTGTGGATGCTGGGCGCAGGCCCCGCAATCCGTGGCTTGTAGCGGAAAACGTGAATATTGGAATCTAACGCCTGTCTGTTCGGAGCCAGCGCTTTGAGCGATCCGGTCTAACGCTTTGCGCTGGGTCATAGCGTTGCACTCCGAACCTGCAGGTATTCATTGGGCTTCATGTCGTTGCGAGCCTGGGAGGAGATAGCGTGGCTCCAGGATCGATATGCCTCCTCGGGCGAATCTCCAACACCGGCCCACGGGTGTTCCTTCGAGTAGCACCAGAACGTGCCACTGCGGCCAGTGATCCGCGCCTTCGGTAGTCGCCCAGTGAACCCGACCTTGTGCCGCGCCAGCCAGCACTCGACCGCCGGCCAGATGATCTCTTGCTCGGGCTTGGAGAAGTCGCCCTTTCCTCCGTTGCTGTAGACCTCAGCCAGGCCGTAGTCCTGATTTGCCACCCACAGGACAAAGCCGCTTGGCGTGTGGATCATCTTGTAGCCCTTCATCGTCCAACCCCAGTCTTCGGGAAAATCCCGGATTGAGGCGGCGATACGCTCTGCTTCGGGATGCTTGGGCACCGGAACGACCACAGTCCCTTTCGGAAGGATGCAAGGCTTGCCCGCCTCCATGGCAGACTGCAGGGCGCCCAATGCTTCACCGGCAACGAAAGGTGCGGGAGCGGCGCTACGCCCCAGCAGGCGATCAAACAGCTTAAAACTTCTCATCGTTCTTCCTCCCTTTGAAGCGACTGGCGAGCGGGCGGCCCATCTCGACCTCTTCTTCTGACGGATATGGGTTGCCGATCAGCTCGACAAATCGGTGGTACGCACCCTGATGCTGAACGCGACATGAGCCGGTCGGGCCGTGACGGTTCTTGTCTACGATTAACTCGGTAACCCCGGCTTTGCCTGCGTCGGACTCACCGTCGCGGTGAACCAGGATCACCACATCGGCGTCAGCCTCGATCTGCCCTGAGTCGCGCAGATCGCTTTTGGTCGGGCGCTTGTTGGGGCGGCTGCTTGGACCTCGATTGAGCTGGGCAAGCACCACGATGGGCACCGCCAGCTCTTTTGCCAGTCGCTTCAATCCTTTGCTGATCTCGGTGACCGTTTCGTATCGGCTCGACGACTTGTTTTCGCCATTGACCAGTCCGATGTAATCCAGGGCGACGAATGCAAGGCCGTGCTCGCGCTTCACCGTCCGGCAGATCTGCCGAATGTCACGCAGGGTCAGTGATGAGTCGTCGCACATGATCAGCGGGGCATCCATCAGCTTGTTCACCGCCGAGGTAAGGCCAGGCCAGTCAGCGTCGGTCATCGAGTGACCTTCGCTGATGTGCTTGAGCTGGACGCTACCGACCGAGGACAGCGAGCGGTTGGTCAGTTCCACGTCCGTCATTTCCAGCGAGAACACCAGCGCCGGCTCGTTCTTGACCAGGGCGACACGCTCGGCAATGCCAAGGCCCAACGTGGTCTTGCCGCTGCCGGGCGTTCCCGCCACCACCACGACGTGACCAGGACAGATGCCTGGGATGAATTCGTCCAACGACGGCAGGCCCGTATCAAATCCAAGGCTTGCCGTCCGATTGAACCGGCGATCAACGCCATCTATCGCCTCGGGCAGGATGTCCTTGATGAACCGGTACCGGCGGCGCGAGTCGAGCCCTTCCGCCTCAAGCGACACCCAAGCCTGCTGGCCCTGGCTCATCACCTCGTCCAGCGGCTCACCATCGATCAGGCGCTGACTCATGATTTGCGCTGCCGCGATTACACGGCGGGCGACCGAGCGCTGTTTGACGATTCGGGTGTATTCGTTGAAGTTCGCCGAGCCGGGGGTGTTCTGCACCAGCAACCCCGCTACCGCCAGAGAGCTTTGACCATCAGCAAGGTGCGGCCGGGCCTCGAAGATGGTCACCACATCGACGCCAACACCTTTTGAGCGCAACGCCGTGACCACGCCAAACAGCTCCGCGCACGCAGGGTGATCAAAATCCCCCGCGGTCAACTTGCCCGCCGCCTCATCGATCAGATCCGGCCATTGGATCATGCTGCCGATCAGGGCGTATTCAGACTCATGGCTACGAACTTTCGACTCAAGAACGTCTTCAATGGGCGGCAAATCAATCGTGGCGTAACCTTTCATACTGAACCTCCCGAACGTGCCGACTTCCAGGTGAACGGCGCCAACAGACCGCCGTTCTCACGCAGTCGGTCGGCGGCGCGCGGGCCGATGAAGCTGTGCAGATCCTCCGGTTTCTGATTGCTCACCAGGATGGTTGGCTTGATCAACTGGTAACGGCGGTCGATCACCTCGTGCAACAGGCCGGGCGTGAAGTCCTTCCCAGGCTTCGCGGTGTGCATACCCACCTCATCGATCACCAGTAGATCGACAGATGCCAGCTCGTTGATCAGATCCGTCTTGGATGGCCCCGAGTTATTGCGGAAGCTATCGGTCACGGCCTGTGTGATCGACTCCGCGGTGACGATCAACCCGGTATACCCACCAGTGTGGACAACGTGCTGCAGGATCGCGCAGGCCAGGTGCGTCTTGCCGGTACCGATCTCGCCCATCAGCATCAGGGCGCGGCCGGCGGTCAAGTGCTCCCCGAAGCCCTCGGCGTACTTGCGGCAGATGCTCAAGGCGCGCTGCTTGTCCTTGTCGTTGCCAGTGACGTAGCTGTCGAGGCTGCACTTGCGAAAGCGCGGAGTGATGCCGGTGGCCATGAGGTCGCTGTTGAGGCGATCAGCTTCGACTTGGGCCACGGCCTGCAAATGTTCCTCGCGATCCTTGGGCGTGTTGTACAGCGCTTGCCAGCGGCAGGCCGGGCAGGTGTTGAGCTTCCACGATCCGTCGAACTGCTCCACCAGCGACTGCTTGAACGCGTTGTGCCCAGGAGTACCGCAGGACCTTTCGCGGGTATCAGCCAGTTCCGGCGCCAGGATGAATTTAGAAACGGTCATTGGGGTACATCTCCTGGGTATGGGTTGGCACGCTGAGGACGGCGCTTTGACTTGAGTCGCCCCCATTGGCAGGCTTGAGCACGTCCGTCCAGCGCTCGCCGTTCAGCCAGGTCGATGCCATCGGCACGTATTGACCGTCGTCCTTGGCCCAGTCGCGGGAAATGCGGTGATTGCCAAGAGCGGTCATCAGGGTCATGCGAAGCTCCGCGCCTGGCTTGAGCTTTTCCCAAGCCTTTCGAGCGTCTTTCTTCGATTTCTTATTGGGGTACAGCTTCCAGAAAACTTCGAAGGCTTCGGCCATGTCCTTGTCCGCCATAGGTTTTTCAATCCTTGCTGCTTTATTCAGTCCTTGCTTACCTTCAATACTTACTAGGGGGGGATTTACCGGCGACGGTTCCACCGGGCCCGGATAATCCGTCGCCGGTGATTCCGACACGGTGTAGGATCGCCCTCCGAACTCGCCACCCTCGGCGCGCTCAAGGAAGATTTGCAGGTAGCCAGCCTGCTCCAGTTCGCGGATCAAGCCACGAACAGCATCCCGGCCGGATGCCTTGCCCAGGCAGTCCTTGGTCTGGCTGATCAGGTGGTGCGTGGATACTTCCCAGTGGTCAGGCTTACCCAGCAGGAATACCAACATCCCGCGGGCGGCCCAACTCAGTCTCTGGTCCTCGCTGATCGCCTTGTTGAGCAGGTAGAAGTTCCCCTCAGGGCGAGGGGCGCGAATGATGCTCATATGTCCAACTCCCGCGTTACCCGAGCAATGAACGCGTCATAGGTTTCGGTCATGACGACGCCACGATCCTCCAGGGCGCCGCGGGCAGCTTTGGCCATGCCGTAGACCTCCCAGCGGTCACGCTCGGGCAGATGGCGGCAGTTGGAATAGCAGGGCCAGGGGCCGGCGACCACTTCGGCGGTGGTGGGGGTAACTACCGGAATCCCGGTAGTTGATTCCATAGGGGTGGTCATTGCAGCGTCTCCGAGCCTGGAGCATTGGCAATTGGCGTCTCGCCGCAGGCAATCGAAGCCACGCCGCCCGACAGCCTCTCGATCAGGACAACAAGCGCCCCCATGGCGTCAAGCGAGTGCGCGCGGGCGAGATCCAGCTCAATGAGTTTCGGGCAGTTACCCTTGATATGCTCATGCGATCGATTGACGTAGTTGAATCCGACCTGAGCCAGATCTGCAGTCGAAAGGGCTGTGAATGCTGCGGTTGGTAGCGGGCTGAGCGCTGGAGGCCGAACGGGAATAGGCAAGGATTTGGACTCCAGCCCTTCCATCAAGCACTTCCTCTGGTGGTCGAGATGGTCAGCCGAGACTTGCTGAGCTTCATGCCCAGTCCTGCGCCTGAACATCACGGCCAGCGCCATGCATACCTCCATCAACCCAACGTGACTACAATCCCGCTCGGTGATTCCTTCACCTTCAGAGACCGCCTCTACCGCGTCTGCGGCCAGCTCAAAGCACATGAGCAGCAGTGCCGCCTCATCGAATTTTTCGAAGTGGGCCTCATTGATGATCTCAACGGGTGCCGGTGTTGGAAAATTCAAGACTTTGCTCATAGCGCACGCTCCAAGCGCTGGATCAGCGTCCGCATTTTGCGTTTGGTACTGGTGGTCAAGTAGCGAGCTGCAAGCCAGCGCTGGAACGCAGCATCGGTAAATCGCAGCACGCCACTGAACCGTTCATCCTCGGGGTCGATACGCTTGCGCGGCTCATTTGGGTATGGGTGCCCGTAGGCAGTGAAGTAGGTCTTGTAGAGAGCATTCAGCTCGCGGCGCAGGCTGTTGCGCTGGGTCTCGGCCTGCTGGTAACTCACCGCAGCATCGGCGATCTGCCCCATGAGTTCTTCGTAGGTAATTTTCTTGCTCATAGGGGTGACTCCGAAGTGAATTTGCTAACGGTGAATTTGCCGTCCCAGGTCTGTTTCATGGGCAGCTTCTCGGCGAGATACATGTCGTGCAGCCGGCGGGCGCCCTCCTCCAGCATCACCGGCGTGTACTTGATAAACGGCAGAATCCCTTCGCCGCGAATCGTGATCGGCTTCTCTGTCAGCCAGTGCTTATCGCGCGGGATGGCGTAAACCCTGTATTTCGGAGAGCTATCAGGATCGCGTTCGGCGTTGAAAACCCATTTGATTTCGATGAGATACGCCAGCATCTGCTGGGAGTTGACGCCGTTGAGGCGCTTAGCGAACTGAGGGACCGTCTCGCCTGGCATGAACAGGTTCTCCAGCGCTTCGATCTTCTTCGCCTGCTGCTGATTCTCCAGCGCCAACACCTCGTTCTGCTCCTCCAGATCGGCAGCCAAGCGCATTGCCTCGGCACGGGTCTGCGGAACGGGGAACGGTTGAGGTCGGAAGTAGTTGCTCACCAGCTGGCGCTGGACGGTCCACGCCAGATCATCGGTCAGCGACTTGACCAGCATCAGGTAGCCTTGCTCTGTAAGGACGATCAAACCGCGATTGGGTACGTCCTGCTCTAAACCGCGAATTTCGCTGTTTTGAGATCGGGACAACACAAAGTAATCAGCCCCATCAATCAGGCGGTCACGGTGCTCGCGGAAATTACGCCCCGCCGTGTCATCTGGTCGCTCATGCACCTGGTCGATCATGGCGAGCGTGACAACACGCTGGCCGCGATACTCGACGATCGGTAGCTGGGTCTGGTGGATGGTGATCGTGTTCATTGTCCACCCTCCAATCCGAAGGCGAGCCAGTGAATATCCACTAGACAGGCGCGAGCTATTTCTGCGAGATAGGAGGTGCGCTTTGTTTTGCCACTTTCGATTTGGCTGATTGAGGTCTGGCGCGTGCCGACCAACTTCGCGAGATCGGCCTGACTGAGGCCGGCAGACTCCCGCGCCAGCAGGACGCGGTCGGCAAGTGAAGCCTCAAGCCCCACCGGGATCCGCGCCACGTTTTCGGGTTGCGTACTTTGTGGCGCGGATTCGCCGAGTGTCTTGAACTGGTCGATGGCGCTATAAACTCCGCCGAACCCTGTGTCACTGAAGTACTTCGCCACCTCAAACAAGGTGCCGATTCCTTGCTCGCCCTCGTGCAGGTGGTCTAGGTGGATGGCCTTGATCAGTGCGTGCTGCCACTCGAGCACATCTTTGGCTGCACACAGCTGAAACTCAGCTTCTTGCGAAGCCTCTTGCATGGTTGGTAGTGGCTCGTTCATTTGGCGGCTCCCTGGTGAGGGATGTTCTGAAGCTTGTAGGCGGCGGCAGCGCCGGCCTCGGCCATGGACATGGAGAGCAGTGCAAGCGAATTGATAAGCCAGCCGGCACTCATGGCGAGTTCATCAGACAGTTCGCCGTGATTCGCGGCGTGCACGATGAGTTCACCTACGGCCGCTACGCCTTGCAGCGTACTGATCTGGAAGTTGTCGTTGGCGTTCTCAACGCACTGCAGCTGTTCGACCTGGGCAGGCGTGAGCTTTGCCCCTTTCGCGAAGGTGGATGGAAACTCGCGCTCAACGTTGACCAGCAGCTGGTTCCACATTGGAGGCTTCATTGTGCGTCCTCCGCTTCGTATGCTGCCTTGAGCCCGCGCTCAGCTGAGCGGGTGAGCGCAGATACAACATCACCTATGAAGCCCAGGGTGCGAACCTCAGATAGGTACGCGAGCTCCCCATCGTTGATTGCATAGGCGAGTCGGCCACATAGCTGGCTGATGCCGTCGGCCAGATCCGAAGCCACGGACAAAGCCTCGATAAGGTTGGCATCCGCTTTAACGCTAAAAAGGTCGGTGTATTCCACGCCAAACTCACAGGGTTTAAGTTTCGGCAGTTGCACTGTTTGTTGGGTGGTGCTATTTTTCGTTTGCATCTTTTGTCCCTTCGAAGACAAAGAATCACCAAAGCCACCAGCTCCACACTGGTAGCGACTAAGAACCCGCCTCCACAGCGGGTTTTTTATTGCCTGGAGTTCGGGCTAGCCAGAAAACAAAAGGTGGATCGATGCTGCCATTGTGAAACTCCAATACTGGATGCCTAAACAGGCCATTTGTAGGCTGTTAGCAAAATGCTTGTTTTCAGGTGATAATCACACCGTGGTTCAGGGTGAGGCGAAGTAGCCGAGGAAAGAAGCTGATAGCAGCAACCTCACCTTTGGTAGCTAGGTGGATTGCTTCCGCCAACGCCTCAGAAGGCCGTCGCGTGCCGCAGGAAATCTGTTTGAGGTAAGCAATGCTGGTGTCGCAGGCCTTGGCCAGTTCAGCTTGCTCGCCTGCGCTACGGCCTTTCATCCAGGCCGCCAATGTGTGGTTGTCCATGGGAAACCTCTTTTGAGCGATGCTGGGAAGATTAGCAAAACGCTTAATTTTGGCAACCATTATTTAAGCAAGCGAGGAACTGATGCTCGATTCAAAGCAGATACGCCGCCAAAATCTTGAGCACATCCAAAAGCACTTCGTGTCCCGAAAGATGCTGGCGGTCGCGCTTGAGGTAAGTCCGGCAATGCTCAGCCAGTTATTGTCGGCGACCCCCAAGCGGGAAATCGGCGACAAATTGGCCCGTAAAATTGAGGAGATGCTCTACCTGCGAAGAGGATGGATGGATACGCCTCATACCGAGGAAGAGGTCCGCAATCTCCGAGAGCTGAGCCCTGGCTTCCCCGCCAAAGGGGAAACACCAGAGCAGTACGCTGAGGGGATGATTTCTACCAAGGCAATGCGGGCGAAACTCGAGAGAATTGGCCGGGTTCTGGGCGAAGCTCTAACTGATACCCAAGAGGCCGATCACGCGGAACTGGTACAGATATCGACGTGGGACGACGAAACCCCATTGGACTACGACGAGGTATACATCCCCTTCCTGAAGGAAGTAGAGCTTTCTGCAGGGAGCGGTCGCACGGTGATTGAAGAAAGTAGTCATGCAAAGCTGCGGTTTGGAAAACATAGCCTTAAGCGACACAACGTTGACCCAGCAAATGCTGTCTGCGTGCCAATCAAGGGCAACAGCATGGAACCCATCCTAAAAAATGGAGCAACCGTTGGGGTTGATCGTGGAAATCGGACCATCACAGACGGTGATCTCTACGCGATAAGTCATTCCGGACAGCTCAGGGTCAAGCAGCTCTACAGAACCCCTTCCGGCATCAGAGTTCGCAGCTTCAACCGGGATGAGTTCCCGGATGAGGAATACACATGGGAACAGATTGAAACCCAGGAACTGATGATAATCGGCCGGGTTTTCTGGTGGGCGATGTTCGCGTAAAAAATTAAGCAAAAAGCTATTTACACAATTAAGCATTATGCTAAAGTCCACTCCATGAACTTTTGGAGATGGACAGCATGAACGCACTCACCTATGGCAACTGGAAGGCCTTTACCGACAAGGGCCTCGCAGTCATGGAGCTTATGTCCTTAATGGGCAAGGCTTCCGGCAAGACTGCCAAACAGGTTGCTCGCGACCTTGATCGCTCCCATCACACTATCGTCCAGCGCATGAAGTCCGTCCGTTTCAAGCTGAAAGCTGTTTCGGAGTCGGCCGCAGTTGCTGAGGCTATGCGATTAGGAATAATCGCGTTCTGCATCACCTCTTCACCTAATCCAGAGCACACCCCTGAAGATCATCAGGCCGAGCAAGGCGTGTTCGTCGCTTAAAGCAGCGGCGAGCGCCTTCATTGAGGGCGTTGTCCGGTGCTAAGGCATCACGCGGCGAGCCATGGTGCGGCTAGGCATGGCTGGGTCTGGTAAGGCGTGGCATGGGCTGCAAAGCAGCGTACAGAGCTTTCACTGAGAGCTCTGTGCGATGCGAAAGCATCACCATGGCGCTGCGCGGTTTGGCTTGGCGCGGCTTGGCGCGGTAAGGAATGGCGGGGCGTGGGCTGGATGTATCAGCGTACTGGTCACCACTTGGTGATCAGTGCAGTGAAACAACCATCAAGGTAGGGTACGGAAAATGCAGACGATCAAACTCAAACTCATTGGCCAGTCGCCGCTGCTGATGCACAGCGACCGGTTCGCCAATCCGTTGGACGAAGCGACCAAGGGTCACAAAGTGCTAACCAGCAAGCGCAAAAAGCTGGATGAGGACCACGCCGATATCGCCAAGTCGGAATGGCTCGGAGCGCTATATCATGATGCAGAGCTCGGTCCATTCCTGCCCGGACAGAACATTAAGTCAGCACTCGTTGGTGCGGCAAAGATCCAGCGCCTGGGTGCTGCGTTCAAGCGTGCTGTGCTGGTTCTGGATGATCGTTGCAAGCTCGAATACACCGGGCCGCGCGACCAAGAAAAGATGTTCGCCAACCCACGCTTTGTAGATGCGCGCAGCGTGGTGGTGGGCACCTCCCGGATTATCCGGTACCGCCCTAAGTTTTCGGACTGGACCACCACCGTTGAAATTATGTATTCGCCCGAAATGATCGAGCGCGAAGATGTAATCCGAGCCGCCGAGAACGCAGGCCTGTTCGTTGGTCTCTGCGACTACCGCCCAGAGAAAGGTGGTGCGTTCGGTCGCTTCAATGTCGAGGTGATGGAATGACCAATACGACACTCCACCCTGAATGGCGCCAGGCAGCTAAAGATATTGCCGAGAAGTTCAAATATGGCGATCTGGTGAGCATGGTCTGGCTCCAGGAAGCATTTCACCTGCAAGAGCCAAAATGCATCGATGAATTCAAGTCTTACCAACTTGATTTTCTCGCCAGCATGGATGCCCTTCGCCAGGAACTTCTTGAAGAGCATAAGTTGGTTCTTCGTAATGTTCGCGGAGCCGGCTATGAAGTAGTTGAGCCAAACGAACAAGTTGAGTTCGCATGGCACTCGGCATTCGGAAAGGTAAAACAAGAGCTGGGCAAGTTGGCCGGTGCAATTCGCAATATCCGCTATGACGAGCTTTCAGAAGAAAAGCGCCGGGAACATGCTGACGCCCAGGCGAAGCTGTGTGGCGTAACGGCTTTCGTGCGACGCGAAGGCAAACGAAAAACAGGACTGCTCAAAGCGTCCTAACAAAAAGAATTAACCAATCTTCACTGATTTCCATATATCGGCGGGCCACCCGCTTGCCTGAAAAAGGAGTTTGACCATGTTGATTCTCACCCGAAAGCCAAGTGAAAACATCCGGATCGGCGACGACATCATACTTACCGTGCTTGGCGTCAGCGGACAGCAGACACGGCTGGGCATCACTGCCCCTCCTGGGGTAGCAGTGCATCGTCAGGAAGTCTACGAGCGCATCCGCGCAGAGACGGTTGCTGCGGGGCAGTCTGAACAAACCGCCGACACCCACGACCCTGATGCATCAGTGAGCATCGATGAGCGCGTGAAGATGGCGGCAGACGCCAGGCGCTACCGCCACCTGCGAGATAGGGCTCTGATCGAAGATGTCGACAACGACCTGCTCGTGTTGCGAGGCGACCGCTACTTAACCGGCGAGGAGTTGGATCGGGAAATTGACAATGCCCTGCGCCTGGCCCGCCTGCTGGAGTCGCACCCATGCGCCGAATGATCGCTATCGCCCTGCTGCTGGTAATCGACCAGGCCGCCGCAGGCGAGCAGCTGATCGATGTACAGCACGACAGCGTGCGCTCGGTCACCTGCTGGATCATCGCGGGCACCGGCATCAGCTGCTTGCCGGACAGTTCGCTCCTACAGCAGGGCACGACCACCGCCACCCCAGAAGATGAGGCAGCACGGGTCTCTCTGGTAGTTTCTGCCGGCGAGATTGGGCCCGCCACCGCCGCCCCACTCCCACAGGAAAAGAGGTTCCAACTATGAACCGCTGCAACGGTACCAAGGCCCAGCGTTTGATCGAGCTGTTCAACGCCCTACAGCGCCGGGAAACCACCTTCGGCCAGATCTACAAGCTGTCGGAATCGTGCGGCATCGACGCGCGCCGGGTGCTGGCTGACCATTTTCAGCGAGGCGCGAGCCATGACTGACTTGATCTGTCGTAAATCAATGAACCGCTGCCAGACGCCTGGGATGTGCTCACCGCACGGTGGTTGCCAAACGCCAGAAACGGCTTCTGCATTCCGCGCCCTGCTGGCCGAGCGAAACTCGCTGGCCTATCTGCTCAAGCGTTTTGTGGATGGCGAGCACGACCAGGGCGAGAACCAGGCCGAGCGCCACATGTACCACGACGAGGCGCAGACCTTGCTGGCGTACTTAGGTGGCGAGGTGCAAGGCCATACCTTGGTGCCGGACGAAGCCCTGCGAACACTGACCGCTGAACGAGATAAATTGATCGAGGACTACGACAAGGCCTGGCGCCACGACCTGAACGACAAGAAAAATTATGTGGTGCTGAGCGCGGAGGTCGTTCGGCTGAGCGCTGAGCGCGACGTACTGCGAAAAAGCCTGACAGATGTGTTCAACCACATCGAGGGTAATACCGAGTGCCTGGTGCGCGATCTGGTCAATTGGGGAACGCCGAAGATCGACCCGAACGACTTCTATGCCGAGTGCGAAACCATCAAGGCGATCGCCAGCGCCGCGCTCAATTTAGATGTCGCGACACCATCCACGGATAACGAAACCGTGTCGCGACACGAAGCATAAAAGTGATCCAGGGTCACAATTTAAAGGAGGTAGGTATGTTTCTAACAGCAGAGGAAGTTGCCGACCTGACCGGCTATAAGAAACCAGGGGCTCAGATAAAGTGGCTGACCGCCGAACGATACGGGTTCGCGGTAGGTGGTGATGGGCACCCAAAGGTGCTGCGCCAGGTTGTCATCGGGCGCCTGGGTGGTATTCAATCAAGGAAGGGGCCGGAGTTGCGGCTGTGCTGAGGTGAGATAGATGCGACCGCGCAAGAAGGACCGGCACCTGCCGGCGTGCATGTACCAGAAGCACGGCGCGTACTACCTGGTCCGCAAGGGCAAGTGGTTGCGCCTCGGCACCGAGTTTCAGGCGTCTCTCGCCGAATACGCCATGCTGCTGGACAAGCGCAGCCTGGGCGGGATGCCTAAACTGATCGACGACGCGCTCGAGCATATGCGCACCAGGACGAAGCCGGCGCTGAAACCGAACACGCTCAAGCAATACGAGGCGGCGGCCGAGCGATTGAAGGAAAACTTTGCCGACTTCGAGCCACGCGAGGTGCTGCAACGGCACGTCGTCGCGCTAAAGCTGCATATGGCAGACACGCCGAACATGTCGAACCGGGTGATCTCGGTGCTTCGGGCAGTCTTCACTTACGCCCTGGAGCAGCAGATTGTCGATTCGAATCCGTGCATCGGCGTGCGCCGGCACCTGGAGCACAAGCGCGACAGGTACATAACGCACGGCGAGTTTCAGGCGATCTGCGCCAACTCAAGCGACAACATGCGAGTCATCTATGAGATGTGCTACCTGACAGGCCAGCGCATCGGTGACGTGCTGGCCATCCGGTTGGCCGACATAAGCCCCGAGGGCATCGCCTTCAAACAGGAGAAGACGAACGCGAGGCTGCTGGTGCAGATGACGCCAGACCTGGAGGACTTGGTGGCCCGGGCAAAGGCGCTTCCACGGAAGATCCGCGGGCTCACGTTGTTCTGCTCGCCTCGCGGCGGAAAGCCGGTGCACTACAGTTCGGTCAAGGACGCATTTGCGATCAGCTGCAAGAAGGCCGGCGTCGAAGATGCCAGTCTCCACGACCTCCGCGCCAAGTCGCTTTCCGACACCGATGATCAGGGCAACGACGCACAGAAGCTCGGTGGCCACACCGACGCCAAGATGACGCAACGTTATCTGCGCCTGCGCAAAATCAACGTAGGCCTACCTCCGACAATGCCTAAAAAAACTCAAGAATCGCAGTGAGACAAATTAAAGGCCAAAAAAAACCCCGCTAATGCGAGGTTTTTTTGACTGTTGAATGCTATCAAGCAGCTTTCTTTTCGTCCACATGAGACTCAAGCGCCAAATCAATGGCGTCTAGCTTGGCTTCAATGGACTCGAGAATAGCGGCTGCTTTACGAGCAATGGCGGCAAATTCGAAGTCAGATAGCTTTTTCACAGGAAAGGCCTCGCGTCTAGTTGTTTCACAAATTCGTT
This sequence comes from Pseudomonas sp. FH1, assembly GCF_000510895.2. Lineage (NCBI taxonomy): Bacteria > Pseudomonadati > Pseudomonadota > Gammaproteobacteria > Pseudomonadales > Pseudomonadaceae > Pseudomonas > Pseudomonas sp. FH1. The sequence continues at coordinate 10,144 of NZ_AOHM01000046.1, read as the reverse complement.
AAGGGCAAGCGCGTCGTCAGCGTCAATAGCTCGAGCAATACCCTCCATGCAAGAAACGTACTCATCAGCCTTGTCACCTGTCAGAGAATCATCAATCTCATCTGCCAAAAAGCTGATGAGAAGGGCGACTTGTCTGAAATGCTCGGCGATTTCAGCGTATGTCGGGTTTTCAAGCTGAAGCACGCTGATGTGGAAGTTCTTGGCTTGGTGCAACACTCGGTTTGCGGCGTTGAGGAGCGACTCATACAAATGCCGTACTGCCTCAACCTTTTCCGTAGGACTCATCCCTGCAAACCCCGAATTCAAAATAGTCGCGGGATTCTACAGGAGGAACCACTTGTGTCAACCAAGCACACCTACAATCAACCACACACACACGCTTCGTCAATAGTATTTTCGTGAATTATTTAGATAGAGAGAAATGATTGGAAAACTCAATTCCGAAACGTTTCTCTCCAACCAACCTCCCACAAGTACGACATTAGCGCATTGTTGGGGTTCCGCCAGATTCAGCGGAAAATATCCGTCGCGCTTGGTAACTCATCGGCGAAATTGAATTTTTCTTTAGCCATGGGGCCTTCAATCTGTCGGCGCCCGCCTCCGACAATGCCTAAAAATCCCTGTAGTATTAGACAGATGTGAATTGTCAAATAGACAGGCAGAGCTGAACCCCCCGTATGACCGACCTCTCCAGCCACACCCCGATGATGCAGCAGTACTGGCGCCTCAAGAACCAGCACCCTGATCAGTTGATGTTCTACCGCATGGGCGACTTCTACGAGATCTTCTATGAAGACGCGAAGAAGGCCGCCAAGCTGCTGGACATTACCCTGACGGCGCGTGGGCAGTCGGCGGGGCAGTCGATTCCGATGTGTGGGATTCCTTACCACTCGTTGGAAGGTTACCTGGTCAAGCTGGTGAAGCTGGGCGAGTCGGTGGTGATCTGTGAGCAGATCGGCGACCCGGCCACCAGCAAAGGGCCGGTGGAACGTCAGGTGGTGCGCATTATTACGCCGGGGACGGTGAGTGATGAGGCGCTGCTGGATGAGCGTCGCGATAACCTGATCGCGGCAGTGTTGGGCGATGAGCGTCTGTTTGGCCTGTCGGTGCTGGATATCACCAGCGGCAACTTCAGCGTGCTGGAGATCAAAGGCTGGGAGAACCTGCTGGCCGAGCTGGAGCGTATCAACCCGGTTGAGCTGTTGATCCCGGACGATTGGCCGAAGGATTTGCCGGCGGAAAAACGCCGTGGGGCCAAGCGTCGTGCGCCGTGGGATTTTGAGCGTGACTCGGCGCTGAACAGTCTGTGCCAACAGTTTTCAGTGCAGGACCTTAAAGGCTTCGGTTGCGAGACCCTGACCCTGGCCATCGGCGCCGCCGGTTGCTTGCTGGGCTATGCTAAGGAAACCCAGCGCACCGCCTTGCCGCATTTGCGCAGCCTGCGCCATGAGCGTCTGGACGACACCGTAGTACTCGATGGCGCGAGCCGTCGCAACCTGGAGTTGGACACCAACCTGGCCGGTGGACGTGATAATACCCTGCAATCGGTGGTCGACCGTTGCCAGACCGCCATGGGCAGCCGTTTGCTGACCCGTTGGCTGAACCGCCCGTTGCGCGACTTGAGCGTGCTGCAGGCGCGTCAGACTTCTATTACTTGCCTGCTGGACGGCTATCGCTTTGAAAAGCTGCAGCCACAGCTCAAGGAAATCGGTGATATCGAGCGCATCCTGGCGCGGATCGGCCTGCGTAATGCGCGTCCGCGTGACTTGGCGCGCCTGCGTGACGCCCTCGGTGCCTTGCCACAATTGCAAGCGGCGATGAGCGAACTGGACACACCGCACCTGCAACAGCTCGCAGTCACCGCCGGTACTTACCCGGAACTGGCGGCGTTGCTGGAAAAAGCCATCATCGACAACCCGCCCGCAATCATCCGTGACGGCGGCGTTCTGAAGACCGGTTACGACAGCGAGTTGGACGAACTTCAAGCTCTGAGCGAAAACGCCGGGCAGTTCCTGATTGACTTGGAAGCCCGCGAAAAAGCCCGTACCGGCCTGGCCAACCTGAAAGTCGGCTACAACCGTGTGCACGGCTACTTCATTGAGTTGCCGAGCAAGCAGGCCGAGTCGGCCCCCATCGACTACCAACGTCGCCAGACACTGAAAGGCGCCGAACGGTTTATCACCCCAGAGCTGAAAGAATTCGAAGACAAGGCACTGTCGGCCAAGAGCCGTGCCCTGGCTCGGGAAAAGATGCTCTATGAAAACCTGCTGGAAGACCTGATCAGCCAGTTGGCACCGCTGCAGGACACCGCCGCCGCCTTGGCTGAGCTGGATGTGCTGAGCAACCTGGCCGAGCGCGCGCTGAACCTTGACCTGAACTGCCCGCGTTTTGTCAGCGAGCCGTGCATGCGCATCGTGCAAGGTCGCCACCCGGTTGTAGAGCAGGTATTGACCACGCCGTTCGTCGCCAATGACCTGTCGCTGGACGACGATACCCGCATGCTGGTGATCACCGGTCCGAACATGGGCGGTAAATCCACCTACATGCGTCAGACCGCTTTGATTGTGCTGTTGGCGCACATCGGCAGCTTTGTGCCGGCGGCCAGTTGCGAGCTGTCCCTGGTGGATCGCATTTTCACCCGGATCGGCTCCAGCGACGACCTGGCCGGTGGCCGTTCGACCTTTATGGTAGAAATGAGCGAGACCGCCAACATCTTGCACAACGCCACTGAACGCAGCCTGGTGCTGATGGACGAAGTGGGTCGCGGCACCAGCACTTTCGACGGGCTGTCCCTGGCCTGGGCGGCGGCCGAGCGCCTGGCGCATCTGCGTGCCTATACGTTGTTTGCCACCCACTATTTCGAACTTACCGTGCTACCGGAAAGTGAACCGCTGGTGGCCAACGTGCATCTGAACGCCACTGAGCACAACGAGCGCATTGTGTTCCTGCACCACGTGCTGCCGGGGCCGGCCAGCCAGAGTTACGGTCTGGCCGTGGCCCAACTGGCCGGTGTGCCGAATGACGTGATCACCCGCGCCCGCGAACACCTCAGCCGCCTTGAAACCACGGCCCTGCCCCATGAAACCGTGGTCGCCAGCCCAGCCAAAGCCTCCAGCAAACCGGCCGCACCGCATCAGAGTGATATGTTCGCCAGCCTGCCCCACCCGGTGCTGGATGAGTTGGCAAAGCTTGACCTGGATGACTTGACGCCGCGAAAAGCGCTCGAAATGTTATATGCACTGAAGACTCGGATATAACGCTGACGCTTGCAAGCTGGTAGACTCTCGCGCGGTTTGGGATGCTGCAGGCTATTAGCCTGGCCTGCAGACTATCGCTCCCGAACCTCGCGAGCCCTGCCACAAAGGGTTTCGCTGCCGCCGCCTGAGGAGAAAATTAGAAATGACCTTCGTCGTCACCGACAACTGCATCAAGTGCAAGTACACCGACTGCGTGGAAGTATGTCCGGTGGACTGCTTCTACGAAGGCCCGAACTTCCTGGTCATCCACCCGGACGAGTGCATTGATTGCGCCCTGTGTGAACCTGAATGCCCGGCCGTCGCTATTTTCTCCGAGGATGAAGTCCCGGCAGGTATGGAGCAGTTCATTCAGCTGAACGTCGAGCTGGCTGAAATCTGGCCGAATATCACTGAGCGCAAAGACCCGATGCCGGATGCTGCGGAATGGGATGGCAAGACGGGTAAAATTGCTGACCTCGAACGCTGATAGCGTCGCGTCCAAAAAAGGCCCCTTGCGGGCCTTTTTGCGTTTCTGGAAGGTGGGTGTCACTTTCCTACAGGCAAAAAAAAGGGGCGGTATGACCCGCCCACATTTTTTCCCTAGTCCCTGTATTCCTTTTCATCATCCTGATGAATCGCATCCTGCGATATTCCTTTAACCATCGTTCCTTGATGGCTGTGTCAATCCGTGGACACAGGGCTGATGTTAGAGAGTTCCAAAGGAAGTTCAACGGGATCCATTTCTGCGGCTGACAGGCTTCGACGCTCAACAGACAATAATTAATTGTTATTTTTCAACAAGATAGAAAACTCTTTCACCTAACCGGGACGGACTTGGCGGGTAAAAAACCCAAACGCTTACGAAAAAGTAAGCGAATGCTTACACGACCAATTGCGTAAATGAGAAATAAACCCGCCTTGACCACTGCCCAGACATGAAAAAGCCCCGACACTGTCGAGGCTTTTTCCCTTCAATGCCCTCAGTCGTCGCTGACGGTGATGGTCGGCATCGCTGGCGCAGAGGCTTCCTGCAGCACAATACGCGCGCCCACATGGCGAGCCAGTTCCTGGTAAACCATGGCGATCTGGCCATCAGGGTCCGCCGCGACCGTCGGCTTGCCGCCGTCAGCCTGTTCACGAATAACCATCGACAGTGGCAATGAGGCCAGCAGTTCCACCCCATATTGGGTGGCCAGTTTCTCGCCACCGCCTTCGCCGAACAGATGCTCGGCGTGGCCGCAGTTGGAGCAGATGTGCACTGCCATGTTCTCCACCACGCCCAATACCGGGATATTGACCTTGCGGAACATTTCCACGCCTTTTCTCGCGTCGAGCAGCGCCAGGTCCTGGGGCGTGGTGACGATCACCGATCCAGCCACCGGGACTTTCTGTGCCAGGGTCAGTTGGATATCACCGGTGCCTGGCGGCATGTCGATCACCAGGTAGTCCAAGTCGCCCCAGGCGGTCTGGGTGACCAGTTGCAGCAAGGCGCCGGAGACCATTGGCCCGCGCCAGACCATCGGCGTGTTGTCATCGGTCAGGAAGGCCATGGACATCACTTCCACGCCCAAGGACTCAATTGGCACGAACCACTTCTGGTCCTTGACCTTCGGCCGTGTGCCCTCGGCGATGCCGAACATCACGCCTTGGCTCGGTCCATAGATATCCGCGTCGAGGATGCCCACGCGCGCACCTTCGCGCGCCAGGGCCAGGGCCAGGTTGGCCGCCGTGGTGGATTTGCCCACGCCGCCCTTGCCCGAGGCCACGGCCACCACGTTCTTGACGTTGGCCAGGCCCGGGATCTGCGCCTGGGCCTTGTGCGCGGCAATCACACACCGGATGTCGACATTGGCCGAACGCACGCCGTCGAGGCCCTCGATGGCCATCTGCAGCATCTGCGCCCAGCCGCTCTTGAACAGGCCGGCGGCGTAACCCAGTTCCAATTGAACCGACACCTGATCGCCCTGGACGTCGATGGCACGCACACAGCCGGCACTGACCGGGTCCTGGTTCAAATAAGGGTCGGTGTACTGGCGAAGCACGGCTTCCACCGCTGCGCGATTGACGGCGCTCATGGGCTACTCCCGAAAAAGACTGATTGAAACAGGCGGCTATCCTAACCGTTCCAGCGGCGTTACGGCATGCTTTCGCAGGTTCGGAAGATTCTGAAACAGCGCCACGGGGTGAAATATATTTCCCGGCGCTTTATAGTGGCCGACCTCCGTTTCATCAAGTAGCCGAGCCCCATGTCCGAGCCACGCAAGATCCTCGTCACCAGCGCCCTGCCCTATGCCAATGGTTCCATCCATCTTGGCCATATGCTTGAGTACATCCAGACCGATATGTGGGTGCGCTTCCAGAAGCATCGCGGCAATCAATGCATTTATGTCTGCGCAGACGACGCCCACGGTTCGGCCATCATGTTGCGCGCCGAAAAGGAAGGGATCACCCCGGAACAACTGATCGCCAATGTACAGGCTGAACACAGCGCCGACTTTGCCGAGTTCCTGGTGGACTTCGATAACTTCCACTCGACCCACTCCGAAGAAAACCGCGAGCTGTCGAGCCAGATCTACCTGCGCTTGAAAGAAGCCGGGCATATCGACCAGCGTTCGGTGACCCAGTATTTCGACCCGGAAAAGAGAATGTTCCTGGCCGACCGCTTCATCAAGGGCACCTGCCCGAAATGCGGCACCGAAGACCAATACGGCGACAACTGCGAGAAATGCGGTGCGACCTACGCGCCCACCGAGCTGAAGAACCCTAAGTCGGCAATCTCTGGCGCTACCCCGGTGCTCAAGGATTCCCAGCATTTCTTCTTCAAGCTCCCGGATTTCCAGCAGATGCTGCAAACCTGGACCCGCAGCGGCACCCTGCAGGACGCCGTGGCCAACAAGCTCTCCGAATGGCTCGACAGCGGCCTGCAGCAGTGGGACATCTCCCGCGATGCGCCGTACTTCGGCTTCGAGATCCCAGGCGAGCCGGGCAAGTATTTCTACGTGTGGCTGGATGCGCCGATCGGCTACATGGCCAGCTTCAAGAACCTGTGCGACCGCACGCCGGAGCTGGACTTCGACGCGTTCTGGAACAAGGATTCCACCGCCGAGCTATACCACTTCATCGGCAAGGACATCGTCAACTTCCACGCGCTGTTCTGGCCGGCCATGCTTGAGGGGTCGGGCTACCGCAAGCCGACCGCCATCGCGGTGCACGGCTACCTGACGGTTAACGGCCAGAAGATGTCCAAGTCCCGTGGCACCTTTATCAAGGCACGTACCTACCTGGACCACTTGTCGCCGGAATACCTGCGCTACTACTACGCCTCCAAGCTGGGCCGGGGTGTCGATGACCTGGACCTGAACCTGGAAGACTTTGTACAGAAGGTCAACTCGGACCTGGTCGGCAAGGTCGTCAACATTGCCAGCCGTTGTGCCGGGTTTATCCACAAGGGCAACGCGGGCCTGCTGGTGGCCGAGAACGCTGCGTCGGAACTGACTGACGCGTTCCTGGCCGCCGCGCCAAGCATTGCCGATGCTTATGAAGCGCGCGACTTTGCCCGCGCCATGCGCGAAATCATGGGCCTGGCCGACCGTGCCAACGCCTGGATCGCCGACAAGGCACCGTGGTCGCTGAACAAGCAGGAAGGCAAGCAGGCGGAAGTCCAGGCGATCTGCGCCACGGGCGTCAACCTGTTCCGCCAACTGGTGATCTTCCTCAAGCCGGTGCTGCCGTTGCTGGCCGCCGACGCCGAGGCGTTCCTCAACGTGGCGCCGCTGACCTGGAACGATCACACCACGCTGCTCAGCAACCATCAGTTGAACGAGTTCAAGCCGCTGATGACCCGTATCGACCCGGTGAAAGTTCAGGCCATGACCGACGCTTCGAAAGAAGACTTGGTTGCCAGCCAGACCGATACCGGTTCGACCGCACCTGCTGGCAATGGTGAGTTGGCCAAGGACCCGATCTCTGCGGAAATCGACTTTGATGCTTTTGCTGCCGTGGACCTGCGTGTCGCGCTGATCGTCAAGGCCGAAGCCGTGGAGGGTGCCGACAAGCTGCTGCGTCTGACCCTGGACCTCGGTGGCGAGCAACGCAACGTGTTCTCCGGGATCAAGAGCGCTTATCCGGACCCGTCCAAGCTTGATGGTCGCCTGACCATGATGATCGCCAACCTCAAGCCTCGGAAAATGAAGTTCGGCGTTTCCGAAGGCATGGTGATGGCGGCCGGCCCTGGTGGGGAAGAGATCTACCTGCTCAGCCCTGACAGCGGCGCCAAGCCGGGCCAACGTATCAAGTAAGCCTGCACGGTCTGGGGGTGTGGTTGTAGTGAGCGGGCTTGTCTGTGGTGAGCGGGCTTGCCCCGCGCTGGGGCGCGAAGCGGCCCTAAAACCAGCCACCCGGTTCTATCTGTAAAGACCGCGGTGGCAATGATGGGGCTGCTTCGCAGCCCAGCGCGGGGCAAGCCCGCTCACCACAAAAGCCCGCTCTCCACTGACAAGCCTGCTCACCACAAGAAAGCACAACCACTCCAACCAAGTTTGCATAACCGGCCTACCCATGATCACCCCATGAACCTCATTCAACGTATCGACGCGCTGCTGCCGCAGACCCAATGCGGCAAATGCGGGCACCCTGGTTGCAAGCCTTACGCCGAGGGTATTGCTCAAGGCGAAGCGATCAACAAGTGCCCGCCTGGCGGCAACGAAACCATTGCCGGCCTTGCGCAACTACTGCGCGTGCCGGTGTTGGAACTGGATACCAGCCGAGGGGATGCCCCGGCCCAGATCGCCTATATACGTGAAGCCGAGTGCATCGGTTGCACCAAGTGCATCCAGGCCTGCCCGGTAGACGCCATTGTTGGCGCCGCCAAGCTGATGCACACGGTCATCGTCGATGAGTGCACCGGTTGCGACCTCTGCGTCGCGCCCTGCCCCGTTGACTGCATTGAAATGCGCCCGACAGCCACGGTCTTGCCAATCGTCGGTGGCCTGGCGACAAATGATCAGCAACGCCATGAACGCCACCTCAAGCGCGACCGGGCAAGGCGGCGGTATGAGCAACGCAACGCGCGGCTGCAAAGAGAGGAAGCGCAAAAAGTCGCCGAACGCCAGGCGCGGGCCAAACGCTCAGTGCCGGTTTTACCCGTGCAAGCCGATGCAGCACAGGATGGCGCGATCAAGAAAGCCAAAATCACAGTCGCCATGAGCCGCGCCCAACTGCATAAGTCCTTGAAGGCCTTCGGTCACCCGCCAACCTTTGAACAACAATCGCAGTTGATCGTCTTGCAGCAGCAGTTCGAAGCGGCAGAACAAGCGCTGACGACGCTAGAGCTGGGCACCGCGCCGAAGACAATGGCAGCAACCGGTAATACTGCCGACCTGAAACGCGCGAAAATCCAGCTAGCGATGCGCCGCGCAGCGTTGAAGAAAGCCCAGGACTTGAACGCCAGCCCGCAGCAACTGGCCGAAGCGCAGCATGACCTCGACGAGGCGCAACGCCAAGTGGATGCCCACGGCAACGCCTGACCCGCAAAGCCTGTATTGCTACAATCCCGCCGATCGACTGCCAGGAAAAACCCACCCCATGAACGCCGCAAAACGCCTGGAAATTTTCCGCAGGCTCCACGAAGACAATCCAGAACCCAAGACCGAACTGGCCTACACCACGCCGTTCGAGTTGCTGATTGCGGTGATCCTGTCGGCCCAATCCACGGACGTCGGCGTGAACAAGGCCACGGCCAAGCTGTACCCCGTGGCGAATACGCCAGAGGCGATCTATGGCCTGGGTGTGGAGGGGTTGTCGGAATACATCAAGACCATCGGCCTGTACAACAGCAAGGCCAAGAACGTCATCGAAACCTGCCGCCTGCTGGTGGAACTGCACGGCAGTGAAGTGCCGCAGACCCGCGAAGCCCTGGAGGCCTTGCCAGGCGTTGGCCGCAAAACCGCCAACGTGGTACTCAACACCGCGTTCCGGCAACTGACCATGGCCGTGGACACCCACATCTTCCGGGTCAGCAACCGAACCGGCATCGCCCGTGGAAAAAACGTGGTGGAGGTGGAAAAGCAACTGATGAAGTTCGTACCCAAGCCGTATTTGCTGGATTCGCACCATTGGCTCATCCTTCATGGCCGCTACGTTTGCCAGGCCCGCAAGCCGCGCTGCGGCAGCTGTCGCATCGAAGACCTGTGCGAATACAAGGACAAGACGTCCGACGATTAAGGGATCATTGGTTTTCTCGATCAGTCGATTGAAAAAATCTTTTTTACCGGATCATGGATTATCGTTATAAGGAGCGCCAACGGCAGTCTTAGCCCGGAGTGAACCTTATGAGCACTGGCAAAGAGCAACTGGAAGTGGAAGACGACCTCGTTGAGTCGGACGACGAGGGGGCGGAGACACCTGTGGCAGAGGTCGCCAAGACCAATTTGAGCAAACGCCGCACTATCGACAATCTACTGGAAGAACGACGCTTGCAAAAACAGCTGGCCGATTACGACTTCGATCTCTGATCGAGCGAGCGACAGCCGGAAGCCTCCTTCAGGGAGGCTTTTTTCTGCCGGTGACCCGGGCAATACGCTGTGCTTTACCCTCCTCTATACCAAGCCGTTGCGCTGGGCCAGTTCGATCAGGTCCACCAGCGAACGCGCATTGAGCTTGAGCAGCAAACGCGTCTTGTAGGTGCTGACGGTCTTGTTGCTGAGAAACATGCCGTCGGCAATCTCCTTGTTGGTCCTGCCCCGCGCCAACTGCTGCAATACCATCATTTCCCGCCCGGACAGGCGCTCGACCATATCGGCTTCACTGGCATTGCCCATGGTGGAGCGTACCGAGTTGAGCGCCTGGTTGGGGAAGTAGCTGTAGCGCCGACTTCTATTAAAACGTAAATATTTAGGAGGGAAATATAA
>NZ_AOHM01000045.1:0-107475 GCF_000510895.2 Pseudomonas sp. FH1 | reverse complement strand
TGTAATCGCTGACACGCCGCCTTCGCGAGCAAGCCCGCTCCCACATTTAAAACTGAGACCGGCTTCCAGAAACCGGTCGGCTACCAGGCCGCCGCGCTTTTGCTTTTGATTTTGATCTTAGGCGCCCCGTTAAACACGCTGGCCGAACGCAGGCTTGAATCCGTGGGTAACCCGGCAGGACGCCGGGTTAGCCGCGCTGGGCCAAGGATGGCCCATCGCGGCGGCCCACGGATTCAAGCCGGAGTGAGGGCACACCGAGCCTAGGCGAGGTGCCGAGTGTTGGGGCAAGAGCGTTTTGCTTACTTTTGCGCTCTTCCAAAAGTGAGCCGCTGTAAGAGCGGAACCATAAGTAGCCGTTACCCAAATAACGGATATACACCCAACCCAATCAAACCCAACCCAACCCCATCAAACCCACCCCAACCAACTCCAGTAAGTCACCGCAAACACCAACATCAACAAATAACCAACAAGCGTCACCAAAACCCCCACCTTGGCAAACTGCCGCGCCGTAAACGTCCCCGTCCCCAGACACACCATATTCTGCGGCGCATTGATCGGCAGAATAAACCCATAACTCATCACAAACCCCAACAGCATCGTCATCCCCAGCCGACTGAACTCCCCCGGCAACGTCTGCAACACCGCAATCAAAATCGGCAGCAGCGCCGAGGTCAACGCCGTCGCACTGGCAAACCCCAAATGAATCACAATCAAAAACGCCCCCAGAATCGCAAACACCCCCAGCGGCCCCACCTGATCCAACCCCGTGTGCGCCACCACCGCAGCCCCCAACCACTGCCCCGCCTGGGTGGTCAACAGCGCCGTGCCCAGGCTGATGCCCACCCCGAACACAATCACCGTGCCCCACGGGATCCGCGACTGCACATCTTTCCAGGTCATCACGCCGATACCCGGCAGCAACAGCAACACCAACCCCGCGTACGTGGTCGAGGTGGTGTCAAAACTGTGCAAACGCCCTTCCGTAGCCCAGGCCAGCAGCAACATCACCGACACCGTCAACAGGCGCTTCTGCGGCCCGGTCATCGGCCCGATATCTACCAGCGATTGCGCCACCGCCTCCTTGCCACCGGGAATGCTGTCGGTCTCCGGCGGCAACAATTTGAGCACCAGGAACAGCAACACCGCCGACATGATCAACGCCCACGGCGCCCCCGCGATCAGCCAGTCGATCCACGACACGCGCTGACCAAGCATCTTGTCCATAAAGCCAACGGTCAGCAGGTTCTGCGCGGCGGCGGTCTGGATGCCAACGTTCCAGATGCTGGTGCCCTGGGCCACCACGATCATGATGCCGGCGGCAATGTTCGAGCGCTTGTCCACGCCGAACGCAGCGATCACGCCCATCATGATCGGCACCACGCAAGCACTGCGCGCCGTGGCGCTGGGCACCACCAGGCTGAGCAAAATAGTCACCGCAATCGCCCCCAGCAGGATGCGTCGGGTGCTGGTGCCGACGCGGCTCAGGGTGACCAGGGCGATGCGCCGGTCCAGGCCGATGTGGGTCATGGCGGCGGCGATAAACAATGCCCCCGCCACCAGCGCCAGCGCCGGGTTGGAGAAGCCGGTCAGCGCCATGCTGATGGCCGGGCTGCTGCCGATAAAATGGGTAGGGTCTTGCAGCGACGGCGCGGTGCCGAGCAGAAAGGCTATCAACGAGGTGATCATGATCGCGCTGGCTTCATAGGACACCGCCTCGGTGATCCATACCACCACGGCAAACGCGAGGATTGCCAGCATGCGATGCCCGGCCACCGGCAAGTCGGCGGGCAGCGGCAACAGCAGCACGCCGGCCATCACCAGCACGGCGACCACCAGGCCCAGGGGTAATTTATAGGATGCCGCGCTCATCGGGTGCTCCAAGGCTCTAGATCAAGCCTTGAGCATGGGGCAAAACCATCTGGGACCTGTTGACCTAGGCCAATAACTGACTCAACACCGCCCGCAACTTGCCGGGTTTGACCGGTTTGTTCAGCAACGGTGCGTCCAGGCGACGCAACGCACGGCGGCATTGGTCAGTGCGATCGGCCGTGATAATGACCGCCGGGATCTTGCAGGCAAAATGCTCGCGCAACTGCTTGACCACCGCACAACCCACCACGCCATGGTCCAGGTGGTAATCCGCCAAAATCAGCTCCGGCGCCCTGCCCTGCAAGGCCAACAGCGCGCCGGCCTGATCGGTGGCGGTGACCACTTCACAGCCCCATTGCCCGAGCAGCGCGCGCATGCTTTCGAGGATGCTCACTTCGTTGTCGATCACCAGCAAACGCCGCCCCGGCAGCGGATTGCCGGTGGTCGGTTGCACCGGCAATTGGCTGATCGGCAACGGCATCTCATCACTCAACGGCACTTCGATGCTGAACATCGAGCCCCGCCCCGGCCAGGAACGCACGGCGATGGGATACCCCAGGATGTCGGCGATCCGCTCGACAATCGCCAACCCTAGCCCCACGCCTTTGCGGTCGGAGGCGCGGCCGACATCGAGTTGGTTGAACTCCAGGAAGATCGCCTGCAGCCGGTCCGCCGCAATCCCGCGCCCGGTGTCCCACACCTCCAGGCGCAAGCAATGGCCACGCCGGCGTGCGCCCAACAGGATGCAGCCATCGTCGGTATAACGGCAGGCATTGCTGAGGAAATTGCGCAGGATCCGCGTCAGCAGCCGCAGGTCGGTGCTGATCGCATAACGCCCGGTGTGCACCCGCAGGTTCAGCCCGGTCGCCTGGGCCACTGATTGGAATTCCGAGACGAGCGGCGCGAACAGTTCGTCGAGGCGATACAGCGCCACATCCGGTTTGACCGCCGCCTGGTCGAGCCGCGAGATATCCAGCAAGTCGGTGAGCAAATCCTCGGCGCCTTCCAGCGCCTGGTGCGTGCGCTCCACAAGCACCTGTTCGACACTGGGCAACTGCCGTTCACGCAACGTGGCGATCAACAGCCGTGCGGCATTCAGTGGTTGCAGCAGGTCATGGCTGGCGGCGGCGAGGTATTTGTCCTTGCTGCGGTTGGCGGCCTGGGCGGCGTCGCGGGCATCGCGCAGGTCCTGTTCGATCTGTTCGCGCTGGGCGATCTGCTGTTGCAGGTTGTGGTTGGCCTCCAGCAGCTCATCGGTGCGCGCAGCCACGCGTTGTTCCAGTTCATCGTTGAGGCGGATGTAACGCTTGCGCTCGGCCTCCAGTTCATCCAACCGCGCGGTGAGCTCCGGGTAATGGCTCTTGCGGGCCGACTGGTCGCTGAGCCCCAGCAGCCCCGCGAGCGCGCGCTGCTGGTCGTCAGAGAGCTTCGCCATAGACGACCTCGACATCACGCTGGCTCGACTCCCTCGGGTTGGTGAGGATGCACGGGTCGCCCATCGCATGCTGGGACAGGAACGGAATATCCGCCACGCGCACCCCATGCAGACCGAGGGTTTCGTGGAAGCCGATGGCGTGCTTCAGCGCGATCAGGTGCTCCACCAGCCGTCCGCAGATCTGCCGGTGATTGAGGCCGCGACAGTCGATGCCAAAGGTTTCGGCAATCACCTTGAAGCGCTCCGGCGCCGAGCTGTAGTTGAACGCCACCACATGCTCGACCAGCACCGCGTTGCACAGGCCGTGGGGCAGATCGAGAAAACCACCGAGGCTGTGGGACATGGCGTGCACCGCGCCGAGGATCGCATTGGAAAATGCCAGCCCCGCCTGCATGCTGCCGAGCATGATTTTTTCGCGCAGGGCAATGTCCGTGGGGTTGGCGATCATCTGCACCAGGTTGCCATTGATCAGGCGCATCGCTTCCAGCGCATGGGGGTCGGTGAGTGGTCCATGGCCGGTGGAGACGAACGCCTCGATGGCATGCACCAGCGCGTCGATGCCAGTGCAGGCAGACAGGAACGGGTCCATGCTGGCGGTGGTTTCCGGGTCGATCAGCGACACGTCCGGCACCACCGCCTTGCTGACGATGGAGAACTTCATGCGTTCCTGCTGGTTGGAAATGATCACGAACTGCGAGACATCCGCCGAGGTGCCGGCAGTGGTGGGAATCAGGATCAGCGGCGGGCTGGGCACGCGAAGGGTGTCGACGCCCTCGAACTCAAGAATGCTGCGCCCGTGGGCCACCACAATGCCGATGGCCTTGCCGCAGTCCATGGGGCTGCCGCCGCCGATGGCGACGATCACGTCGCAATGGTTTTCGCGGTACACCTCGGCGCCGGTCATCACTTCTTCGACGCGGGGGTTGGGTGAAACGGCGCTGTACAGGCAGTAGTCGATGCCGAGGGCTTGCAGGCTGGCTTCCACATCGGCCACCCAACCGGCGGCGATCACGCCGGGGTCGCTGACCACCAGCACCTTGCGCGCACCGAAGGTCTTGGCGTAGTTGCCGACGTTGTGCCGGCAGCCGGCACCAAAGATGATTTCAGGCGAGACGAATTTACGCAGTTGGCTCAGGGTCTGGCTCATTGGAAAGCCTGTTTTTATTATTTTGGAAGAATGCGCTCCACACTAACCGATCCGGCTGCGAATGCAATCAGACCAAAGAGGCATCCTTCCAGCCGCTCCCGCGATCAGCGGCTAGCGAAGTACATCGTGACTTCAAAGCCGATACGCAGGTCGGTAAACGCAGGTTTGGTCCACATGGGGGCAGTCCTCTTGGTGTGCCGGAGGGTTCCGGTGGGGTCATTAATGCATGGGGAGTTGAGGGGGCGAATGCTACTTTCGAACGAACCCATTGGTGCATTCGTCGCCCCCCATGGCTTAGAAGAAGCCCAAGGGATTGATGTCGTAGCTCACCAGCAGGTTCTTGGTCTGTTGGTAATGGTCGAGCATCATCTTGTGGTTCTCACGCCCTACCCCGGATTTCTTGTACCCACCAAATGCCGCATGCGCCGGGTACAGGTGATAACAGTTGGTCCACACACGCCCGGCCTTGATGGCCCGGCCCATGCGGTACGCACGGTTGATGTCACGGGTCCACAGGCCGGCGCCGAGGCCGAACTCGCTGTCGTTGGCAATCGCCAAGGCTTCAGCTTCGTCCTTGAAGGTGGTCACGCCCACCACCGGCCCGAAGATTTCCTCCTGGAACACGCGCATCTTGTTGTGGCCTTTGAGCAGGGTCGGCTGGATGTAATAACCGCTGGACAGGTCGCCCTCCAAGCGCTCGGCCGCGCCGCCGGTCAACAGCACCGCGCCCTCCTCCTGGGCGATCTTCAGGTAGGAGAGGATCTTGTCGTATTGCTGCTCGGACGCCTGGGCACCGACCATGGTCTCGGTGTCGAGCGGGTTGCCGCGCTTGATCTTGACGATCTTCTTCATCACCTCCGCCATGAACGCCTCGTAGATCGACTCCTGCACCAGCGCCCGCGACGGGCAGGTGCACACTTCGCCCTGGTTGAAGAACGCCAGCACCAGGCCTTCGGCGGCTTTTTCGATGAATTGCGGCTCGGCCTGCATGATGTCTTCGAAGAAGATATTCGGCGACTTGCCGCCCAACTCCACGGTGGACGGAATGATGTTCTCGGCGGCCGCATGCATGATGTGCGCACCCACCGGGGTGGAGCCGGTGAAGGCGATCTTGGCGATGCGCTTGCTGGTGGCCAGCGCCTCCCCGGCTTCGCGGCCAAAGCCCTGCACGATGTTGAGCACGCCAGGCGGCAGCAGGTCGCCGATCAGCTCGGCGAAGACCATGATCGACAACGGCGTCTGCTCGGCCGGTTTAAGCACGATGCAATTACCGGCCGCCAAGGCGGGGGCGAGTTTCCAGGCGGCCATCAGCAACGGAAAATTCCACGGGATGATCTGCCCGACCACGCCCAAGGGTTCATGGAAGTGATAAGCCGCGGTGTGTTCATTGATCTCAGCGGCGCCGCCTTCCTGGGCGCGGATGCACCCGGCGAAGTAGCGGAAATGGTCGGCGGCCAGGGGCACGTCGGCGTTGAGGGTTTCGCGCACGGCCTTGCCATTGTCCCAGGTCTCGGCCACGGCCAGCACTTCGAGGTGTTGCTCGATGCGGTCGGCGATTTTCAGCAGCACCAGGGCACGGTCCTGGGCCGAGGTCTTGCCCCAGGCATCGGCGGCGGCGTGGGCGGCGTCGAGGGCCTTGTCGACATCGGCGGCGCTGGAGCGCGGGAACTCGGCAATCACTTCACCCGTCACCGGCGAAGTATTGGTGAAGTACTCACCCTTGATCGGCGCGACAAACTCACCGCCGATGTAATTGCCGTAGCGCGGCTTGAAGCTGACGATGGCGCCGGGGGTGCCAGGTTGGGCGTAGATCATGGTGAGGCCTCTGCTTATTGTTGGGTGTGGATGGGCTGCATCTGGGTGCGTTCGTAGTGGGGGTACAGGTGGGTCACGCTGCGGATCAGTTCATAGCGGCTGAGGCTGATCGCGGCGAATCGCTCGGGGATCGGGCTGCGGATCAGCTCGGGCATGTCGCTGCCCTGGGCCGCGCCGTCACGCAGCAACTGGTCGAGCCAGGCGAGATAGTCGCGCATCTGCTCGAAGGGTTTGGCGTCGCTCGCGACAGGGCCGTGGCCGGGCACGATCAGGGTCCAGGGCAAGCCTTGCAGGGTGGCAAGATCCGCCAACCAGATCGACAGCCCCGGTGAATGAGGCGTGGTGAGCGCACGCTGGTAGAACACCAGGTCACCGGCAAACAGCACGCCAGTCTTCTGGTCGAAGATCGCCAGGTCGTCACCGGTATGGCCGCGCAGCTGCAGCAGTTGCAGGTCGTGGCTGCCGAAGCTTTTTACGCCGGGTTGCAGGGTCTGGTTGGGCAACACCACTTCGGTGCCGCGCATCCAGTCACCGACCATCCGGTACAGGTTCTCGGCCAGGCTGTCGCCCTGCTCATGCAATAGCTCGGTGGTGCCGGTCAGGGCGCCGATCGGCACGTCCTTGAAGGCTTGGTTGCCCAGGGCGTGGTCGGGGTGATGGTGAGTCAGCAGCACCTGGATCACCGGTTTGTCGGTGACACGGGCGATGGCCTGGCGCAGGGCTTCGCCGTAGCGTTTGGACGGCCCGGTGTCGATCACCACCACGCCAGGTTCGGTGACGATGAACCCGACGTTGACGATATTGCCGCCGTTGTCCTTGGCAAAGTTGTCGGTGCTGCCTTCCAAAAGCCAGGTGTTGTCGGCAATCAAACGCGGCTTGAGGCCGTAGTCCAACTCGGCCAGCACCGGTAGGCTGAACAGCAGCAGCCACAGCAGAATCCAGCGCTGGGTCATGGGATGGCCGCCTCGAACTGGCTGCCGCTGGTGTCGCGCAGGGTCAGGCGCGTGGGCCCGGCGCCCTCGATGTCGAAGGCCAGGCTGGGGTTTTCGCTGACCGCAGGGAACAGCGCCAGCCGCGCCAACAGTTGGTTATTCGCACCGTGCAGTTCGGCCTGGTTGATGAAGAATTCGGGAATGCCGCTGACCATGCCGTTATCCATCGGGTGGGCGACTTGCAGCTTCACGCGGCTGAACGCGGCGCGCGGGTAACGCCCGCCAAGCACCTCGCCGAGGTGGTCTTCCCAACCGGGTTGGGTGCGCACCACGCTGGGCGCCGTGCATCCGCCGCCGGCGGCATCGATCAGGGTCGAGCCCACGTGCCACAGGCCATCCCGGGTCAATACCGCCGCGCGTAACGGCGTGGCCTGTTCGATGCGAATCCGGATCGACAGCCACGGCAGCACGCGCTCCACGGGTTGGAAGTCGACGATCTGCGGCAGCGGATTCAGCTCGGCCCAGGCGAGGATCTTGACCACGTCACCCTTGAACGCACGGGCGTCGATTTCCAACGGCACCTGGCGCGCGTCCTCGGCGAACGGCGGCGCCAGGACCTTCACCCGCTCGTCGAACACGAACGGCGCATTGTCGAGAAAACGCTGGTGATAATAGGCCCACATCACCGAGGGCACCGGGTCGACAGGCGCGCCCCAGGCCAACATCGGCAAACAGCATACCCACCACCCGCGCAGGCCCACGGCTTACTCCTCGACGTGCACGCTGTCGAGGTAGGTACGCACCGCCCACAGGGCTTCCTGGCTCAGGTAATCGGCCATTTTCGGCATGTACACCCGGCCATCGCGCACGGCGCCGTGGCGCACCCTTTCCACGAACCACTCATCGCCGGCGTCACCGGCATCGAGCATGCGCAGGTCGGGGGCGATGCCACCGGACTTGGCTTCCAGGCCATGGCACGCCGCGCAGTTCTGGTTGTACGCCGAGGCGCCGACTTCGACGGCCTTGTCATGCTCGGCGGTGGTGCGATAGGGGTTGGTGGCGGCCCAGCCATCGGCGTCCAGCGGCACGCCGGCATCCTTGATCGGGGTGAGGCCTTTGGTTTCCACGGCGGTGGGCGTCACGTTGCCATGGGCCCAGACCGAACCGGTATTGATTGCACCGACGAGCAGGCAGGCGGTGATCAAGGCGTTGCGTTTTGTTGTCATTATTTTTCCCTCAGGAGTGCACGCAAAACCTCTTGGCAGAGGCTATGGCGACCATCTTAGGAAGCCCCCGGCAGCGCCCGTATGCTGCTTTGGTGGGCGGGTTCTCATCCGTTGGTAGCAGGCCTTGTGGGGCACTGCTAAATCAGAGGCGGTTCGGGAAATTGTCCCGGCAACACCGGGACTTTTTCCGTATTCGCCAACCCAGCCAGGCAGCAACCTGTGCAGGCCAAAACCTCCACTGGGAACTGCAACCATGACAATAAGATCGCTACCCGCCCGCTCACCGCTAAGCCTTGCCGTGCAAGCTTTTGTGCTGGTGGGCAGCCTGTGCCTCAGTGCTGCGAGCTTTGCAGCCGCCGAACCTGCCGTCGCCAAGCAAACCCGTAATGTCACTTGGGAAGACATCGCCAACGATCACCTGACCACCAAGGACGTGCTGCAATACGGCATGGGCACCAACGCCCAGCGCTGGAGCCCTCTAGCGCAGGTCAACGACAAGAACGTGTTCAAGCTCACGCCAGCCTGGTCCTATTCGTTCGGCGACGAGAAACAACGCGGCCAGGAATCCCAGGCCATCGTCAGCGACGGTGTGGTCTACGTCACCGGCTCCTACTCCCGTGTGTTCGCCCTCGATGCGAAGACCGGCAAACGCCTGTGGACCTACAACCACCGCCTGCCCGACAACATTCGCCCGTGCTGTGACGTGGTCAACCGCGGCGCCGCGATCTTCGGCGACAAGATCTACTTCGGCACCCTCGACGCGCGCCTGATCGCCCTCGACAAAAACACCGGCAAAGTGGTGTGGAACAAGAAATTCGGCGACCACGCCGCCGGCTACACCATGACCGGCGCCCCGGTGCTGATCAAAGACAAGGTCAGCGGCAAGGTGCTGCTGATCCACGGCAGCTCCGGCGATGAATTCGGCGTGGTCGGCCAGCTGTATGCGCGCGACCCCGACACCGGTGAAGAAGTCTGGATGCGTCCGTTCGTGGAAGGCCACATGGGCCGCTTGAACGGCAAGGACAGCACCCCGACCGGCGATGTGAAGGCGCCGTCGTGGCCAGATGACCCGACCACCGAAACCGGCAAGGTCGAAGCCTGGAGCCACGGCGGTGGCGCCCCTTGGCAGAGCGCGAGCTTCGATGCCGAGACCAACACCATCATCGTCGGCGCCGGCAACCCCGGCCCGTGGAATACCTGGGCGCGCACGTCAAAGGACGGCAACCCCCACGACTTCGACAGCCTCTACACCTCGGGCCAGGTCGGCGTCGACCCCAGTACCGGCGAAGTGAAATGGTTCTACCAACACACCCCGAACGATGCCTGGGACTTCTCCGGCAACAACGAACTGGTGCTGTTCGACTACAAGGACAAGGACGGCAAGGTCATCAAGGCCACCGGCCACGCCGACCGCAACGGCTTCTTCTATGTGGTCGACCGCAACAACGGCAAGCTGCAAAACGCCTTCCCCTTCGTCGACAACATCACCTGGGCCAGCCACATTGACCTGAAGACCGGCCGCCCTGTGGAAAACGAAGGCCAGCGTCCGGCCAAGCCGCTGCCGGGTGAAACCAAGGGCAAGCCGGTGGAAGTCTCGCCGCCGTTCCTGGGTGGCAAGAACTGGAACCCCATGGCCTACAGCCAGGACACCGGTCTGTTCTACATTCCGGGCAACCAGTGGAAAGAGGAATACTGGACCGAAGAGGTCAACTACAAGAAGGGCTCGGCGTACCTGGGCATGGGTTTCCGCATCAAGCGCATGTATGACGATCACGTCGGCACCTTGCGGGCGATGAACCCGACCACCGGCAAGGTGGTGTGGGAGCACAAGGAGCACCTGCCACTGTGGGCTGGCGTGCTGGCAACCAAGGGTAACCTGGTGTTCACCGGCACCGGCGACGGTTTCTTCAAGGCCTTCGACGCGAAAACCGGCAAGGAACTGTGGAAGTTCCAGACCGGCAGCGGCATCGTCTCGCCGCCGATCACCTGGGAACAGGATGGCGAACAGTATATCGGCGTCACCGTTGGCTACGGCGGCGCAGTACCGCTGTGGGGCGGCGACATGGCCGAGCTGACCAAGCCGGTGGCACAGGGTGGGTCGTTCTGGGTGTTCAAGATTCCGAGTTGGGATCAGAAAACTGCCCAGAAATAACCCATGGAATATGCGGGGGCCGCCTTTTGTGGCGAGGGAGCTTGCTCCCTCGCCACAGGTACCCCGCCACCTTCGAGGTTTTTTGATGAGATATCTGCCGTTGTTACTTCTACTGTCCCTACCCTTCGCCCACGCCGACGACGGCGACGACGCCCCCCTGGTCATCAACGGTTGCACGCTTGCCGAGCACAGCCAATGCCCCGGCGCCAATCTCAAGGGCGCCAACCTGCGCAACCAGAACCTGAGCGGCATGAACCTGGCCGGTGCCGATCTGCGCGATGCCGACTTGCGCCACGCCAACCTGGACCTTGCCAACCTGGAAAAAGCCCAGTTGCAAGGCGCCAACCTGACCCGCGCCAGCCTGCAACAAGCCAACCTGCGCCTGGCCGACTTCACCGACGCCACATTGATGGCCGTGCAAGGCTGGGGGATGTTTGCCCAGGGCGCGCAATTTGAAAACGCCAACCTGAGCGCCGCCTACCTGCAATTTGCGCGGTTGTCGGGGGCCAAAATGCACAAGGCCAACCTGCGCGCGGCCGACCTGGAAATGACCTGGCTGAGCAAGGCTGACCTGCAAGGCGCGGACCTCAGCGACGCCAACCTGCAAGAAGCCAAGTTCGGTGAAAGCAACCTGGAAAAAGCCACCCTCAGCGGCAGCCGCCAGCACTATGCCAACTTTCAGGACGCGAATATGGAGGGCTGCAAAGACTGCCCCACCACCTGGGACCGCTAACCCGCCACCCGCACCACGCCCATGTCGATGCCCAGGTGCACCAGTTCGGCATGGGAACTCACCTGCAACTTGCTCTTGAGCAAGGTCAGGTGGTTGGACACGGTCTTGTTGCTGATACTCAGCTGGACCGCAATCGAACGGGCCGGGGTGCCCTTGGCGAGCATCAGGAAAATCTCTAACTCGCGTTGGGTCATGCTGTGCAGGCGGCGATCGGTGGGGTGGTACGCCAGGTGGGTAGCCAGGTCCTGTTCGATATAGGTGTGGCCATCGAGGATGCGCTCTACCGCTTCAAGCATCACCGCAGGCGAAGCGCGCTTGGTGAGATAACCCGACGCGCCCGCCTCCAGAGCCTGGCGCACCAGGGGCAGTTCGGCATGCTGGCTGAAAAACAGCACGCGTAATTGCGGCAGGCGCTGACGCAGGCGGCGGGTGGTTTCCAGGCCACTGATACCGGGCAGCCCAAAGCCGATGATCACCAGGTTAGGCACCGCCTCATGCACCCGCGCCAGGGCCTCTTCGCCGCTGGCCGCTTCGCGCACGTCTACACCCGGCAAGCCGCTGCGCAACAGCCCGGCATAGCCCAGGCGGACCACGGCGTGATCGTCGACCAACAGGATGTTCATAGCGGCCTCCAATGGCAGTGCTTGCTGTGCATGCTAGAACCCGAAGGCCTGCGGCGACCTACTACTTTGGTACTGGTTTTGCTGTCTATCGTCGCATTCCCAAGGCAGCGGGAGTCGCGTGTAATGGGCGCATAACGATAAGGATTGGACCCGCCATGCTGCCCGCTCGACTGCCCCTTGCGGCACTGTTGTGCCTGTTCATCAGCCACGTACAGGCCGACACCCCATTGTTTTCCGCCGAGGGCTACCGCACCAGCCTGTATCGAAGCCCTACGCCCGATAATCTGCCCGGCGTAACCATCGTCGACACCCCAGCCCTGCAGACCCTGCTCAACCAGACGCCCGCACCGGTACTCATCGATGTGTACCGCCGCCAATGGCTGCAAGGCCGCTTCATCGAAGACCAGACCCACGCCAACCTGCCCGGCAGCCACTGGCTGGCCAATACCGGCGACGGCGACCTCACCCCGGAATGGCAGGGCTACTTCGTGCGCCACCTGTACAAGTTCACCGACGGCCAGCTGGCACGCCCGCTCGTGTTCTACTGCCGCTCCGATTGCTGGCTGAGTTGGAACGCGGTAAAACGAGCCGCCAGCCTGGGCTATACCTCTGTGTATTGGTACCGCGATGGCTTGGATGCATGGGAAGCGGAAAAACTGCCAGTGATGGCTGCGACACCCGAACCCTTTGAATAAAAAACCACAACAAGAAGGTGAACGGCCATGTACAAAATTTTGATTGCCGACGATCACCCGCTGTTTCGCGAGGCGATTCATAACGTCATCAGCGACGGCTTCCCCGGCAGCGACGTAATGGAAACCGCCGACCTGGACAGCGCCCTCGCCCTGACCCAGGAACACGACGACCTCGACCTGATCCTGCTGGACCTGAACATGCCCGGCATGCACGGCCTCAACGGCCTGATCAACCTGCGCAACGAGTCGCCGACCATCCCGGTGGTGATCGTCTCGGCCGAGCAGGACAAGCAGATCGTGCTGCAAGCCATCACCTACGGCGCCGTGGGTTTCATCACCAAGTCATCACCGCGCCTGCAAATGACCGAAGCCATCCAGCAGATTCTCAACGGTAACGTGTACCTGCCGCCGGACATCATCCGCACCCAGAAAAACCCCGGGCAACGGCGCATGCACGACAGCCCGGGGTTTGCCCCGGAGCTGCTGCAGGCCCTCACGCGCAAACAGTTGCTGGTGCTGGAACGCATGACCAAGGGCGAGTCAAACAAGCAGATCGCCTATACCCTGGAGATTGCCGAGACCACGGTGAAGGCCCATGTGTCAGCGATTCTGCGCAAGTTGAATGTGCATAATCGGGTACAGGCGATCTTGAGTGCGGGAGACATCGATTTCGGCTCGTACCTGCGTCGCTGAACCCTCAGGGTCGGCTGAGCAGGTGACTCATCGCGGTTTTCAACTTCATTGGCCTTACCGGCTTATGCATCAACGTATGCCCCAACTCACGAATTTGCTGCTTTAACTCGTTGCTGTAGTTCGCCGTGATCATCATCGCCGGAATCGCACGGCCGCGGTGGGCGTTGATCCGCGCCACGGCATCCACGCCGTTCTGGTTGTCGTCGAGGTGGTAATCGGCAATCAGCAGGTCCACCTCGGCATGGTAGTTGTCTACCTGGCGCGCCAGGTCCTGTTCCGAGAGCGCGGTGATCACACGGCAGCCCCAGCCTTCGAGCAAGGTGCGCATGCCGGCGCAGATTGCCGCGTCGTTATCCAGCACCCACACCCGCGCGCCTTGCAGGCGTTCGAGCATCGGCTCGCTCATGCACGGCGCCGGCACGGCCTTGGGCGCGGTCGCGCTCAACGGCACTTCTACCGAAAACATCGAACCCTGGCCCGGCCAGGACTTGACGCTGATCCGGTGGCCGAGGATGCCGGCAATCTTTTCCACGATGGCCAGGCCCAACCCCAGCCCGCGATCCTGATCCGGACGCTGCACATCGCCGCGCTTGAACTCCTGGAAAATTTCCTCCAGCCGGTCTTCGGCAATGCCCATGCCGCTGTCCCACACCTGAATCAGCACGCGCTGCTGCTGACGCCGACAGCCCAGCACCACACGGCCTTTGTAGGTATAGCGAAGCGCGTTGCTCAGCAGGTTGCGCAGGATCCGCGCCAGCAGCTGGATATCGCTGTGCACCAGCGCCGAGCAGCCGATGAAGTGCAGTTCAAGCCCCTCGCTGCGGGCCAGTTCGGTGTATTCGGCGGCCAGGTTGTCGAGCAGTTCACTCAGGGCGAACGGCGCGATATCCGCCTTGATCACCCCAGCGTCCAGCTTGGAAATATCCACCAGGGTGCCCAACAGATTTTCCACGTCTTCCAGGGAGTTATTCACGTTACGCACCAGGGTTTCGCTCGGGCGCTCCAGCAAGGCACTGGTGAACAGCCGGGCCGCATTCAGCGGTTGCAGCAGGTCATGGCTGACGGCGGCCAGGAATTTCGTCTTCGACAGGTTGGCCTGCTCGGCCTCCCTTTGCGCCGCCACCTGCTGCCGGCACAAGGCCTCAGCGCGCAGCCGGGCGTTGATCAGCAGGTGGTTGCTGGCCTTGAGTTCGGCCATCGCCTGGTTCAGCGCGTCGGTGCGTTCGCGCACTTGCTCGGCCAGCACCACTGAATGCTGGAAGATGGTGTACGGGTTATTGCCCTGGGTCATGCCGGACTCGATGCGCTCGATCAGCGCCGCGTTGATCCGCATCAGCTTGTGGTTGTCCTGTTGCAGCCGGGTCACTTGAGCGGACAGGTCAGCGCCGGCCTCGGGCAATGGCGACCCCGGTGAAGGTCTGGTTGATGTGCATGCCATTGAACTGTTCTCCGTAGGTGTTGAAGCCCATCACCCGTTGGTCGCGCAAATAAGCACCGATCGGTTCCAGCCGGCCGGTGTCTTCCAGCTCCAGGCGGCGCAGGAAGCAATCGCAGCCGATGGTCAGCAACAGGTCGCCAAGGCGCGCTTGCAGGCCGTCGAACAGGCCTTTCAGGTTGGGCAGGATCGGGCCAGGCTGCATGACGGTGAGCACGATGCCGTTTTCCACCGCGCAGTAGAAACTCAGGCTGAGGTCGGCGTGCACCTGCTGGATCGAGCGCACGTAGTACTGGTCGTGAATGCGCACCGCCAGCGGGTGGGCGGCGAAGACGCGGTGATCGAGGTCGGCCACGGCCACGCCGATATGCCGTGCGTACTCTTCGGCGGCGGGCTCGGCGTTGAGTTCGAAGACGCGACGTGACGGGCTGTCGGCGCCGGTCACCACCAGTTTTTCCGTGCGCGGCAGGATGTGGTGCGTGGTGAACACCTCGAAATCCAGCCAGGTATTGACCAGCACCACCACCGCCGCGCCGCTGTGGAAATCACCGTTGAAGTACACGTGGGTGTGGGTGAGGAAGTTGTCGTCACCGGCCGAGCCGCCAAAGTGCGGGATATCGCCCAGGGCGGCACTGAGGGCGGCCAGCACCATTTCTTCACGGCTGGACAGGCCATCGAGCAAGGTCAGTGCAAAGGTATTGCCCTTGATCGGCGCCAACGTATTGCTGCGACAGCCGCCGACCAGGCGCTCGACCATCTCCTGGGCGTTGATCAGGCTGAAGTGCTCCACCTGGTCGATGAGTTCGGTGGCGATGGAAAAGTGCGCGTGGTTGAAGCCCACGGCCGTGATGCAATTGCGCCCATAACCGTGGGCGGTGATCTCGCCGGCGCTGGTGCAGCCCACCACGCGCACGCTGCCGAAGCATTGTTGCAGCGCCTGGCCCAAGGCCTGCAAGTCATAGGAGGCCGAGCAAAAAAACAGCACGAAACCCAGGTACGGATGCAACAGCTGCCGGGCCAGCTCTTCGGCGGCCTGCCCGGCATCCGTGGCCTGGGACATGGCACTGACTACGCCTTCACTGTTGTGCATCGTTGGCTCCCCCTCTGAAGCACCAGTTTACGAAGGGCCAGGGGGGAGACCTATGCTACTTGGGTACTGGGTCGGGGATGCGATGGGATGAAGCGTCAGGCACGGGCAAAGGCCACGGCTTTCTCAAACTGCTCCGGGGTAGGACGCAATCCGGTGTAGAGCACGAACTGCTCCAGGGCCTGGATGGCGATCACTTCCAGTCCAGTAATCACCCGTTTGCCCTTGGCACGGCCACGCACGATCAGCGGTGTTTCGGCGGGTATCGCTACCACATCGAATACAGTCTCGGCAGAGTCCACCGCCTCTGCATCAAACGCCAGTGCGTCCGCTTCAGCGCCGCCGGTCATGCCGATGGGGGTGACGTTGATCAGCATTTGCGGGCGCAGGTCACCCAGTTCGGCCAGCCACTCATACCCCAGGTTTTGCGCCAATGCCCGGCCAGCGGTTTCGTTGCGCGCCACGATCACGCCATTGGCGTAGCCGCCATCGCGCAAGGCACTGGCCACGGCTTTGGCCATGCCGCCGCTGCCGCGCAGGGCGAAGGTCGAGTCCTGCGGCACCGCGTGCTTTTTCAGCAGTTGCTCGATGGCGATGTAATCGGTGTTGTAAGCCTTGAGGTGCCCGTCAGTGTTGACGATGGTGTTCAGCGAGTCGATGGCTTGAACCGAATCGTCGAGTTCGTCCACCAAGGCAATGGCAGCCTCTTTGAACGGCATGGACACCCCGCAACCACGGACGCCCAGCGCGCGGATACCACCGATCGCGCCGGGCAAATCCTGGCTGCTGAAGGCCTTATAGTAGAAGTTCAGACCCAACTGCTCGTACAGGTGGTTATGAAACCGCAGGCCGAAATTCCCGGGGCGCGCCGACAGAGACATGCACAGCTGGGTGTCCTTGTTGGGGTGCATCTGCATGGGTAACTCCTTTGAGTAAGCAATTGGGTACAGACCTTACACAACCTTTACCTAGCGGCTGTGCTGTTTTTCAGAAATACGTTGTCTTAAAAGTATCCCCGCGACATTACTTGAGTCTATTGATTGCAGACCACAAGCGCTGGGGCTAACCGAGGAATGACCATGATTCGTACAATCCCCAAGATCGCCTTGCTGGTTGGCGCACTCGCGATGGCAGGCCAAGCCTCCGCCCACGGTGGTGGTTGGGGTGGGCCGGCCGTATTGGGTGCTTTAGTCGGCGCCGCCGTCGTGGGCTCCGTGGTTGCCAGCCAGCCACGTGAGGTCTACGTGCAGCAGCCGGTGTATGTGCAACCGCAGCCGGTGTATGCCGCGCCGCCGCCGGTCTACTACGCACCGCCACCACCGGTGTATGTGCAGCAGCAGGTGTATTACCGCCCGGCGCCGGTGTATTACGGCCCACCGCGTGGCTATTACGGTCCACCACGCGGTTACTACGGCCCTCCCCACGGCTACTACGGTCGCGGCTGGTAATCGGATCGTCTGACAAAACAGGCCTCGCAGCGTTGCGGGGCCTTTTTTTGCCTGCAAAGTCCGGATTCAGGGGGTCGAGGTCGTTCTGGGGACAATACCCGGCGCCCAATCGCGCATCATCGACACCAATGTCTACTTGCCCGAACAGGCCTTGCGCTGTCATGTTTGTGTCACGACATACTTCCACTATCGATCCTGTCCACCCAATAACAACAAGGACGACTGACCATGCCCACGCAAAACCCGCACCGCACCGCTGGCCTTTGTACGTCCAGCAAGGTCTATAGCGCCCTCACCGAGCTCAAGCACCTGGAAGGCCACCGCAGCGCCAAGTTCCTCGCGCTACTGGCGGAAAACCTGGTGCGCAAGGGTCTGCTCAGTGAGCAGGAAGTGGTGCACATGCTCGATCAAGTGGTGGACTGACGCCTCGCGTCGATGTCGACTATCGAGACAGGTGATTTTTCCTGCATTACCCCGCCCCGTAAAGTGACCACCATAGCGATTGGAGGTCCTTATGCACACTGTTCAAATCATGTCCGTCATCGGCAGCGCCGTTCCCGCCCCTCTGCGCAAGCTGGGTCTGCTTGCCTGCTGGTACTTGGTACGTGATGGCGAAACCATCAGCGGCCCGCTGACATCCCTGTCCGACGCCGAAAAACAACTGCAACACGCCTCGAATTTCAGGCTCCACGCCTGAGGCTCAGGGTAATGGCAACTTGACTCGCGGCTTGCTCTCCACGAACAACGCCCAGCTGGACATAAACAACGCCGCCACCAAAGGCCCGATCACAAAGCCGTTCAAGCCAAACACCGACAAACCGCCCAGGGTCGAGATCAG
Source organism: Pseudomonas sp. FH1 (assembly GCF_000510895.2). Taxonomy (NCBI): domain Bacteria; kingdom Pseudomonadati; phylum Pseudomonadota; class Gammaproteobacteria; order Pseudomonadales; family Pseudomonadaceae; genus Pseudomonas; species Pseudomonas sp. FH1. The sequence continues at coordinate 89,344 of NZ_AOHM01000045.1, read as the reverse complement.
GATCAGGTAATCCGGCATCTTGGTGTCCTTGCCCACCAGGATCGGACGCAGCACGTTGTCCACCAGGCCGATCACAAACACGCCAAACAACGCCAGCACCACGCCTTGCCAGATGGCGCCGCTCAACAGGAAGTAGGCGGCCACCGGCCCCCACACAATCCCCGCGCCCACCGCCGGCAACAGCGACAGAAACGCCATCAGTACCGCCCAGAGCAATGCACTGGGAATATCCAGGAACCAGAAGATAAGCCCGCCGAGCGCACCCTGTGTCACGGCCACCAGCACATTGCCCTTGACCGTGGCCCGCACCACACGATTGAACTTGAGTTGTAACCGGCGCTTCTGCGGCTCGGCCAACGGCACCGCCGTGCGCACCTTGCGCACCAGTTCCGGGCCGTCGCGCAGCAGGAAATACAGCAGGTACAGCATGATGAAAAAGCTCACCAGGAAATCAAACGTGCCCTGGCCGAAGCTGAACGCCTGGGTGGCGAAGAACTGGCTGCCCTGCATCGCGCTCTTGACGATCTTCTCGCGCAAGCCTTCCAGGTTGCCCATGCCGAAACGGTCCAGCAGGTGCTGGAAGTACGGCGGCAACACATTCTTGAACTGCTCGATATACCCCGCCACGTCCAGCTTGCCGCTTTCGATGTTCTTGTAGAGCGTCGCGCCTTCCTGCACCAACAAGGCACTGGTAATGATCACCGGCAGGATCGCGATGATCAGGCAAGCACTCAAGGTGGCCAGGGAAGTGAGGTTGCGGTTCCAGCCAAAGCGCTGCTGCAAGCGGCGCTGCATCGGGGCAAAGATGATGCCGAGGATCACCGCCCAGAACACCGCGCCGTAGAACGGTAGCAGTATCCAGATAAACGCGATGGTCACCAGGCCGAGCAATAACAGCAAGGTCTTGAATTGCAGGTTGGTTTGATTCATGTCCGGTCCATGTCAGAAAAGCAACGGGCCCATGTAGGCCCTGTTGCTTAGTCCGCAGCGAAACCTGGGAGTGCCCTCGGTTATCGAACAAGCATAGACCGCCTCACTGAATACCCTTCGCCTCCTTCAACAGTGTCTGGATCATCTGCTCCTGGGCGTCATAACGACCTTCGCCAAAATGGGTGTAACGCACCTGCCCCTTGGCGTCGACCAGGTAATGGGCGGGCCAGTACTGGTTGTCGAAGTTGCGCCAGATCGCGTAGTTGTTGTCGATGGCCACCGGGTAGGTGATACCCAGCTTGCGCACCTGGTCCTTGACGTTGCCGATGATGCGCTCGTAACCGTATTCCGGGGTGTGGACGCCGATCACCACCAAGCCGTCCTTCTCGTATTTCTTCGCCCATTGCTTCACATACGGCAGCGTGTGCTGGCAGTTGATGCAGTCATAGGTCCAGAAATCCACCAGCACCACTTTGCCTTTCAAGGACTCGCGGGTGAGTTCCGGTGAGTTGAGCCACTCGACCGCGCCGGCCAGCGACGGCATGGCGCCTTGGGCATTGTCCTGGGCCGGGTCGGCCTTGACCTTGCTCACCACGTAATCCAGCACTTTGGGGACGGTTTCCAGCACGCCTTGCTCCAGGCTGCTGACGCCTTCGGACGAAGTACCGGCCAGCAGGGTTTTGTCGGCGCCAGTGGAAATCACCACCGCCGCCGCCAGTACCGCCACGCCGGCCCCACGGCGCAGCCAGCCGGTCACCGGAATGGAGGCCTTGAGTCGATTGACCAGGCCACGCCCGGCAAAAATCAGCGCGCCAAGGGACAAGGCGCTACCCAGGCCTTAGGCCACCAGCAACAGGCTGGTCTGCGCATTGGCGCCTTGCAGCATTGCGCTGGTCAGGATCACTCCCAGGATCGGCCCGGCGCACGGCGCCCACAGCAGGCCTGTGGCGACGCCGATCATCACCGACTTCAGCGGGCCGGACAGCGTGCGGCTGTCAGGATCGATACGGTTGCCCAACAACACCAAGGGGCGTGCCAGCCAGCCACCGACCCGCGCCGAGATCAGCGACAGCGCAAACAGCCCCATCACGATCAGCGCTACATGGCGGCCGGTGTTATTGGCCTGTATCACCCATTCCGTGCTGACCACCGCAAGGCTGGACACCAGCGCGAAGGTCAGGACCATGCCGCCGAGCGTCAGCAGGATCGACCGGCGGGAGCGGTCGACGCAGGCGAACAGAAACGGCACCACCGGCAGGATACAAGGGCTGAGGACGGTCAGGATGCCGCCCAGGAATGCGATCAGTAGCATGACGTTCACCTTATGGCTGGAAGGACTCAGTTATCGCCGACGCAACCGTCGCCGAACTTGAGGTAATCCAGTACCTGGGTCTTGTCGTGGGAGTCCAGGTAGGTCATGCGCGCATTCACCACGCCGCAGGTGGGCTTGGAGTCCTGGCTCATCGATACCACTTGCTTGATGTCCAGGTGAGTGCCGTAGTGGTAGGTCTGCGCGGTAACGGCGGCTTCGGCGCGGGCCGACAAGGTGCAGATGTTCAGGGCGGCAAACAGGCAGGCGGCGTAGATGGCTTTGGTGTTCATGGTGGTTGGCTCCAGGTTCTCAGGGTGGGAGGCGGTGTGCCTCGTTGGAATCAATTAAAAGCCCCTGAGGTATCGCGCCTGTGTCGGAAAACCGCGCGGATAAATCGATACGTATCCACAGCCCCCGCCGATACACAGCGATACAAAAAGCCCAAAGGACGACCTGGATCAATAAACCGCCCTCGCCGCTCGGCTACCTTCGCGACCTTTTGCGACCCGTGCCCATGCCTCCGATCCTCGCCCCCGAACTGCTCGCCCCCGCCGGCACCCTGAAAAACATGCGCTACGCCTTTGCCTACGGCGCCGATGCGGTCTACGCCGGCCAGCCGCGCTACAGCCTGCGGGTGCGCAATAACGAGTTCGATCACGCCAACCTGGCCCTTGGCATCCAGGAAGCCCACGCCCTGGGCAAGCGCTTTTATGTGGTGGTGAACATCGCGCCGCACAACGCCAAGCTGAAGACCTTCCTCAAGGATCTGGCGCCGGTGATCGCCATGGGCCCGGACGCGCTGATCATGTCCGACCCTGGGCTGATCATGCTGGTGCGCCGGCATTTCCCCCAGATGCCGATCCATCTGTCGGTGCAAGCCAACACGGTGAACTGGGCCAGCGTGGAGTTCTGGCAACAGCAAGGGATCTGTCGGGTGATCCTGTCGCGGGAATTGTCGCTGGAAGAGATTGAGGAGATCCGCCAGCAGGTGCCGGCCATGGAGCTGGAAGTGTTTGTGCACGGTGCGTTGTGCATGGCCTATTCCGGGCGTTGCCTGCTCTCGGGCTACATGAACAAGCGCGACGCCAACCAGGGCACCTGCACCAATGCCTGTCGCTGGAAGTACCAGGCCACCCCGGCGGTGGAAAACGCCACGGGGGATATCGTCCAGCAATATCAGCCTACCCTGGGCATTGGCGCGCCCACCGATCAGGTGTTCCTGCTTCAGGAAGCCAACCGCCCCGATGAACAGATGCCCGCCTTCGAAGACGAACACGGCACCTACATCATGAACGCCAAGGACTTGCGCGCCGTGCAGCACGTGGAGCGCCTGACCCGGATGGGTGTGCACTCACTGAAGATCGAAGGCCGCACCAAGTCGCACTTCTACTGCGCGCGCACCACCCAGGTGTATCGCCAGGCCATCGATGATGCGGTGGCCGGTCGCGCCTTCGACCGCACCCTGATGACCGACCTCGAATCCCTGGCCCAGCGCGGCTACACCGAAGGTTTCCTGCGCCGCCATGTGCACGACGAATACCAGAACTACCAGAACGGCAGCTCCGTGTCAGAGCGCCAGCAGTTCGTTGGCGAGCTGACCGGCGAACGCCGGGGCGAGCTGGCCGAGGTCAAGGTGAAAAACCGCTTTGCCGTGGGCAATCACCTGGAATTGATGACCCCTGCCGGCAACTTCCACTTCGACCTGGCCACTTTGCACAACGCCAAAGGCGACGCCATCGACGTCGCGCCGGGGGATGGGCACACCGTGTATGTGCCGCTCCCGGCGCAGATGGACCTGCGCTTTGGCTTGCTGATGCGCGACCTCTAACGCGTCGCCGCGCAGAACCGGTGGATCGCCGCGCAGGCCTGGCGCAACGAGTCGTCATCCAGGGCATAGGCGATGCGCAGGTACGGCGCCAGGCCGAAGGCGCTGCCGTGCACCACGGCCACATTGGCTTCGTCGAGCAAGGCGTGGGCGACGTCCTCGTCCGTCTCAAGCAACCTGCCGGCGGCCGAGGTGCGCCCCAGTAGGCCAGCGCAAGAGGCAAAGGCGTAAAACGCGCCGCTCGGGCTGATGCATGCCAAGCCAGGTATGGCGTTGAGCAAGGACACGACCAGGTCGCGGCGCCTCTCGAAGACCGCCCGTGACTGGCGGATAAAGTCCTGTGGCCCGTTCAAGGCAGCAATGGCAGCGTGCTGGGAAATCGCGCTGGCCCCCGAGGTCTGCTGGCCTTGGAGTTTTTCCATGGCCTCCAGCAGCCAGCGCGGGCCGGTGGCGAAGCCGATGCGCCAGCCGGTCATGGCATAGGCCTTGGAGACGCCGTTCATGGTCAGCACCCGAGGCGCCAGGCGCGGCTCGACCTGGGCCAAGGTGTGGAACGCCTGGCCGTCGAACAGCAGATGCTCGTAGATGTCATCCGCCAGCACCAGCACATGGGGATGCTTGAGCAACACGTCGGCCAGCGCCTGCCATTCCAGGCGACTGTAGACGGCGCCCGTCGGGTTGGACGGTGAATTGAGGATCAGCCAGCGGGTGCTGGGGTTGATCGCCTGGTCGAGGGCGGCCGGGGTCAGTTTGAAGCCGTCCTCGGCGTTGCACGGCACAATCTTCGACGTGCCGCCACACAGCTCGACCATTTCCGGATAACTGACCCAGTACGGCGCGGGCACGATCACTTCGTCGCCTTCGTTGAGGGTGGCGGCGAGTGCGTTGTAGATCACATGCTTGCCGCCGTTGCTGACGAGGGTGTCTTGCCAGGTCACGTCCAGGCCGTTTTCGCGACGGAATTTCTCCGCCACCGCTTCGCGCAGGGCGCGCACGCCAGCGACCTGGGTGTAGCGCGTATGGCCATTGCGGATCGCCTCGATGCCGGCCTGGCGGACATGCTCCGGCGTATCGAAATCCGGCTCGCCAGCGCACAACGAAATGACGGTTGCGCCTTCGGCCCGGCGCGCGGCGACGCGGTCGATGATGCGGTAGGTGGCGGACGGTTGCGCCTGGGCCAGGCGCTTGTTCAGGGTATTCATGAGCCCTTCCTCTGCAAGGTGTGATAACCCAGGGATTCACGGGCCTGCTTCAGCGTCTTGCCCGCCTCGATCTGCGCGCGGATCTGCGATTCCACCGCTTCGATCTGCCGTGCCACCTGCGCCACCTCAGCGGCACGGGCGCGGGGCACCACCAGTACGCCATTGGCGTCGGCCACTACGATGTCCCGGGCGCACACGCGGGTTTCGCTGATTGCCACCGGCTGGTTCACCGACAGCACTTCGACGCGGTCCTTGCCGGTGCGCATGTAGCGGCCGCGGGTGAACAACGGGTAGCCATCGCCCAGGGCTTTGCTGACGTCGCGGCACACGCCGTCGATCACCGTGGCGGCTATCCCGCGCGTGCCGGCGTACTGGGTCATGATGTCGCCCCACACCGTGCAATCGGTGCGCCCGGCGTTGGCGATGACCACCACGTCCCCTGGCAGCACATCTTCGATAAAATCGCCCACCGAGCCCGGCGGCGTGTTGGCCGGCACGTATTGCACGGTAAATGCCGGGCCCACGACGGTGCCACGGTAGTTATCCAACGGCGCGATGCCCAGGCATTGGCCGGGGATGCCCAGCTTGTCCATGGCATCCGAGACGCCAGGGGTGTCCAGCCCTTCGAACAGGGCGACCAACTGTTGATCGTTCATCGGGCAGACTCCACGTGGATGGCTTCGAATTGGCTGTCGTGCATCACATCGGCGACCGCGCGGCCGCTGCGCACGGCGTCGACCATGCCGGCTTCACGGGCAGCGATGCGCTCGCCCAGGTCGAGCACTTGCTCGATCACCGCAGCCGGGATGAACACCGTGCCGCAGCGGTCAGCGATCACGAAGTCATCTTGCGCGACGTCGACACCGCCTACGTTAAGGGTGACGCCGGCGTCCACCTGCACCACTCGGTTACGCGCGCTGATCATGGTCACGCCACGGCCGTACACCGGATAACCAATGGACGCGCTGCCGTCGATGTCACGGCTGAAACCGTCGATCACCGAACCCCGGATATGTTTGGCGACGGCGGCGTTGGCGATGATGTCGCCCCAGCAGGAAATGCCATCGATGCCCCCTGCAATCACCAGCACGCGGTCATCGGTGGTAATCGCGTCGATCACCGGGGAAATCAGATGCGTCGTGGGCGCGTCATCGGTCTTGGGGGCCAGTTTGACCGTGCTGGCCCGGCCGACCACTTTGGGACAGTCCCACAATGGCCGGATGCCGACCACCGCGCCCGTCAGTTGCAGGAAATCCAGTGCGTCGGAAACCGTGTTGGTATCGAGTTCAGCCAGGCGCTGAAGCGGGTCGACAAGTGACATGAGATGAGTCCCTGTTGTGGTTGGGGCTCAAGTCTCACTGAGGGGCGTTGATCGGTATATTCGTATTAACGTTAGGCAAACATACGTTTTACCTATGGAAGATCAGATCCGGAACTGGCCGACCAACTGCCCCAGGCGCTGGCCCAGATCCGCCAGGCTGCGAGAGGTCTGGGCGCCCAGTTGGGTCTCATCGGCCACGCTGTCCACCGCCACGGCAATCTGATGCACGCTGCGGTTGATCTCTTCGGCCACGGCGGTCTGCTCCTCGGCGGCGCTGGCAATTTGGGCGTTCATCGAATTGATGGTGCCGATCAACTGGGCCATGGTGTCCAGGGACGCCCCGGCTTCGTTGGCCTGGGCCGAGGTGCCGTCGCCGGCATCGCTGGAACGGCGCATGGCCTCCACCGCAGCCTCGGTGCCTTTTTGCAGGCGGTCGATCATGCCCTGGATTTCCTGGGTGCTGGTCTGGGTGCGACTGGCCAGGGCGCGCACTTCATCGGCGACGACCGCAAAACCACGCCCGGCCTCCCCTGCTCGCGCCGCTTCGATGGCGGCGTTGAGCGCCAGCAAGTTGGTCTGTTCGGCGATGGAGCGGATCACGCTGAGCACACTGACGATGGAGGACACGTCCTGCTGCAGGCTGTCGAGGGACACACCGCTGTTACGGATGTCGTTCACCAGCGCATGGATCTGCGCAATGCTGCCATCTACCACACGCTTGGCGGCCTGGCCTTCGGCGTCGGTCTGCTGGGCCGCGACCGAGGCACCCTGGGCACTGCGCGCCACTTCTTGCGCAGCCGATGACATCTCATTGATCGCGGTGGCGACCTGATCGGTCTCGTGGCGCTGGCGTTCCATGGCTTGTTCGGAGCGCTGGGCCTGATCGGAGACCTGGCTGACCAGGCCGGTGAGCTGGCTGGTCATCTCGGTAATCTGGCGCACCAGGCCGTGGATCTTGTCGACAAACCGGTTGAACGCGCCCGCCAGGTCGCCCAGCTCGTCCTGACTGGTGATGGCCAGGCGGCGGGTCAAGTCACCTTCGCCGGCGGCGATGTCGTCGAGGTTGGCTTTCATCAAGTGCAGCGGACGCAGGATGGTATTGGCCAGCAGCATGCCCACGGCCGCGATCACCAACAGCACCACCACCGCCACGCCGAGAATGCTCAGCAGCACGCCCTCCATGCGTTTCTGCACCTTGGCTTCGACCACCGCCACCTGGGCTTCAATGCCGTCCAGGTTCACCGACGTACCGATGACCATGTCCCATTTCGGCAGGTATTCGGTGTAGCCGAGCTTGGGCACCAGTTCGGTCTGGCCCGGCTGGGTCGAGCTGTATTGCAGGTAGTGGGTGCCGTCCTTGCCGACCTTGACCAGGTCGCGATTGACGTACACACCATTGGGGTCGCGGTTGTCCTTGAAGCTCTTGCCCACGCCGTCGGGGCTGTTGCCCTTGAACAGGCGGATGGTCTCGGAGTCGTAGCCGAAGAAGTAACCGTCCTTGCCGTAGCTGGTGTTCGACAGGAGCTTGACCACTTGGGCGCGGGCGGCGGTATCGCCGGGGGCCGCCGCGTCGTAGAGCGGCTTGACGGTGGTCATGGCCACTTCGACATAACTTTGCAGCGTGGCCTTGGCGTCGTTGAGCAGGCGCTGGCGGGTTTCATCCACCTCATTGCGCGCCTGCCCCTGCAGGATCCACACGGTGGTCAGGCTGATGACCACGGCAAACAGCAACACCGGCACTACGGCGAGGGACAGGACTTTGGCCTTGAGGCTCAGACGCATGGCTTTTCTCTCTCTTATTAGTGGCGACTGGAGAGGTTATCGGCCGGTTACGCTGAACCTGTAGATCAGAGGGTCATCGCCGCCAGCCAGCCAAACGCCAGCAACGGGATGTTGTAGTGCAGGAACGTCGGTACCACCGTGTCCCAGATATGGTGATGCTGACCGTCGACATTCAGGCCGGAGGTCGGGCCGAGGGTGGAGTCCGAAGCAGGCGAACCAGCATCACCCAGGGCACCGGCCGTGCCGACAATGCACACGATGGCCACCGGGCTGAAGCCCAGCTGCACGCACAGCGGTACAAAGATCGCGGCCAGGATCGGCACCGTGGAGAACGACGAGCCGATGCCCATGGTCACCAGCAGGCCCACCAGCAACATCAGCAACGCGCCGACCCCACGGTTATGGCCGATGAACGCCGCCGAGGTTTCCACTAGCGAGCGCACGTCGCCCGTGGCCTTGAGTACTTCGGCAAAGCCTGACGAGGCGATCATGATGAAGCCGATCATAGCCATCATCTTCATGCCTTCGGTGAACAGGTCGTCGGTATCGCGCCAGCGCACGATGCCCGACACCGAGAAGATCAGGAAGCCGGCCAGGGCGCCGATGATCATCGAGTCCAGCCACAGCTGGATGATGAACGCCGAGGCAATCGCCAGGCCGGCCACCAGCAGGGTCAGCGGGTTGTATTGCACCGCCACTTGCTCGACGCGCTCGATTTTTTCCAGGTCGTACACGCGCTTCTTGCGGTAGCTGATAAACACCGCCACCAGCAGACCCACCACCATGCCCAGCGCCGGCAGGCTCATGGCGTGAGTGACGTTGACCTGGCTGATGTCCACCCCGCTCTTGGCCACGTTGGCCAGCAGGATCTGGTTGAGGAAGATATTGCCAAAGCCTACCGGTAGGAACATGTAGGGCGTGATCAGGCCGAAGGTCATCACGCAGGCGATCAGGCGGCGGTCCAGTTGCAGCTTGGTCAGCACGTACAGCAGCGGCGGCACCAGCAACGGAATGAACGCGATGTGGATCGGCAGAATATTCTGCGAGGCAATCGCCACCACCCACAGCAAGCCGATCAGCAGCCATTTGACGTGATTGCCGCCGCTGGCTTCCTGACGGTCCACCAGCAGCAGCGCCTTGTCAGCCAAGGCGTGGGCCAGGCCGGATTTGGCAATCGCCACGGCGAAAGCGCCGAGCAAGGCGTAGGACAATGCCACGGTTGCACCACCGCCCAAGCCGCCGTTGAAGGCTTTGAGCGTGGCGTCGATGCCCAGGCCACCGGTCAAGCCACCCACCAGGGCGCCTACGATGATGGCGATGACCACATGCACGCGGGACAAACTGAGCACCAGCATGGTGCCGACCGCGGCAATGACTGCGTTAATCATGGTTACCTCAAGCAGAAAAACAAAAAAACAGGCATGCCCGCGCCCAGGCGGCCATGGGGTGGCAGCCAGCGTGCAGGCTTGAAGGAGGTCTTATTAGAGGGCGCGCACTTTGCAGCAGGTGGCGTCGCATGTCAAAAAACGGCGCCGCTTTCAGATTTCAATTGAACGTTTAAATAATAAAGATTCGGAAAAAGTGGCCGATAGCCTGACTCTCTGTGTTTTCAGGTTTAAGGATGCTCCTCGATGTCCCTCAGACAGCTCTCCATTCAATGGAAAATCACCCTGCTCGCTGGCCTCTGCCTGCTGGGAATCGTGACCCTGCTGGTGGGTCTGTCGTTGTATCGCATGGAGCAGAGTTCGCAGCAGGTCAAGGCGTCCAGCATGCAGATGCTGGATGAAGCCGCCCAGGCGCGCATCGAGGCCCAAGGCGAAGTGCAGGCATTGGGCATTCGCCGCCAGTTCATGGACGCCTACCAATACGGTCACGGTTTTTCCCGCCAGGTGCTGTTCTTGCGTGAGCAGGCCGAGAAGCGCTTTCTCGATGCCTTCGACACTCGCGAAGACCTGACTCGCCAGGTCAAGGCCGCGTTGCAGGCCAACCCGGATTTGCTCGGCCTGTCCCTGGTGTTCGAAGCCAATGCCCTGGACGGCAAGGATGAGCTGTTCGCCGGCCAAGCCGAGCTGGGCAGTAACGACAAAGGTCGCTTCGCCCTGTACTGGTCGCAGCCGACACCCGGCAAGCTGGAGTCGATGGCGTTGCCGGAAAGCGACATGTCCGACACCCGCGTCGGCCCCAGCGGTGAAAAGGCCAACGCCTGGTTCACCTGCCCCCGCACCACACTCAAGCCGTGCGTGATCGAACCGTATTTCTACAGGATCAACGGGCAAAACGTGCTGATGACCAGCATCGTGTTCCCGTTGATGGTCAACGGCAAAGTCATCGCCTCGCTGTCGGTGGACATCAACCTCAACAGCCTGCAGGCCGTGAGCCAACAGGCCAGCCAGAAGCTGTACGACGGCCAGACCCAAGTCAGCATCCTCAGCCCCACCGGTTTGCTCGCCGGCTACAGCCCGGACGCGAGCAAGCTCAGCCAGCGCCTGGACCAGGTCGATACCGCCAACGGTGCGCAATTGATCAGCGCCCTGGCCAGCAGTACGCAAATCCGTAGCCTGCGCACCGACCACCAACTGAAGGTACTGGCACCGTTCGCGCCAATCCCGGACGGCAAGTCCTGGGGCGTGTTGCTGGATGTGCCGGAGAAAGTCCTGGTCGGCCCAGCTGAAGCATTGAAAGCACAGATGGACGCCGATAACACCCGCGGCACCTTGCTGGAACTGGGCCTTGGCCTGCTGGCTGCGGTGGTCGGCTTGATCCTGGTGTGGTTGATGGCCCGCAGCGTGACCCGCCCGATCCTCGGCGTGGCCCGCATGCTCGAAGACATCGCCAGCGGCGAAGGCGACCTGACCCGGCGCCTGGCCTACGACAAACAGGACGAGCTGGGCCAACTGGCCGGCTGGTTCAACCGCTTCCTCGACAAGCTGCAACCGATCATTGCCGAGGTGAAACGCTCGGTGCAGGACGCCCGTGGCACAGCCGATCAATCCGCTGCGATTGCCACTGAAACCAGCGCCGGCATGGAACAGCAGTATCGCCAGGTCGACCAGGTAGCCACCGCGTCCCATGAAATGAGCGCCACTGCCCAGGACGTGGCGCGCAGCGCTGCCCAGGCCGCACAAGCCGCCCGCGACGCCGACCAGGCCACCCGTGATGGCCTGAAGGTGATCGACCGCACCACGCGCAATATCGGCGAGTTGGCGGCCGACATGAGCACGGCCATGAACCAGGTCGAAGGCCTGGCCGCCAACAGCGAAAAAATCGGTTCGGTGCTTGAAGTGATTCGCGGCATTGCCGAACAGACCAACCTGCTGGCCCTCAATGCTGCCATCGAAGCCGCCCGCGCGGGTGAGGCCGGCCGTGGCTTTGCGGTGGTGGCCGACGAAGTACGCAACCTGGCGCAGCGCACCCAGGAATCGGTGGAAGAAACCCGCCTGGTCATCGAACACCTGCAAAGCGGCACCGAAGAGGTGGTCGGCTCCATGGGCAACAGCTATCGCCAGGCCCAGGGCAGCGTCGAGCAGGTGGGGCAAGCCGTGACGGCCCTGCGCCAGATTGGCGATGCCGTGACGGTGATCAGCGACATGAACCTGCAGATCGCCAGCGCCGCCGAAGAGCAAAGCGCCGTGGCCGAGGAGATCAACAGCAACGTGGCAACCATTCGCGATGTGACCGAGTCGCTGTCGGAGCAGGCGAATGAATCGGCACGGGTGAGCCAGGCGTTGAACAGCCTGGCGAATCAGCAGCAGGGGTTGATGGATCAGTTCAGGGTGTGATCAGCCCCTTGCCGAAGCGACAGGCTTATCCCTGGCGCTTCGGCAATTCGATCAGCACTTTCAGCCCGCCCAAGTCGCTTTCCTGCAACTGCAGCACCCCGCCCCACACCTCGACGATATCCCGCACGATCCCCAGCCCCAGGCCATGACCATGGATCTGTTCATCCAGGCGCGTGCCACGGCTGAAGACCTGGTCACGCTGGGTTTCAGGAATGCCGGGGCCGTCATCTTCTACCGCCAACAAGTAGCTGTGCTCGGCCTCGGTAACGGTCAAGCGCACCTCGGCATCCGCCCATTTGCAGGCGTTATCCAATAGATTGCCGAGCAACTCCAAGAGGTCTTCTCGGTCCCAGGGCAGCTGCAAGCCGGGCGCGGCATGGGAGCTCAGGTCCAGGTGTTCACCGTGGATCATGTTGAGGATAGCGAGCAAGCCGGGCAGTTCTTTTTCGCAATCAAACAGCGCGCCCGGCAGGGTTTCGCCCGCCAGGCGAGCACGATTGAGCTCGCGGTTGAGGCGGTGCTGCACCTGCTCCAGGTGATCGCGCAACAGCTTACCCAGCTCAGGATGATCCTTCAGCGCGTCGCTCGACGCAGCGCTCAACAGCACCGCCAGCGGGGTCTTGAGGGCATGGCCGAGGTTGCCCAGGGCATTGCGTGAACGCTTGAGGCTGTCTTCGGTGTGAGCCAGCAGATGGTTGATCTGCGCCACCAGCGGCTCCAGCTCCTGCGGCACCTGGGTGTCGAGTTGTGAACGCTGGCCCTGTTGCAGTTGGGCGATCTGGTTACGCGCGGTTTCCAGCGGGCGCAAGGCGCGGCGCACAGTGATCCGTTGCAGGATCAGCACCAGCAGCAGCGCCGCCAGCCCCAGCACCAGGCCGATCTGGCGCATCAAGCGGAAGCTTTCCCGCACTGGCGTGTAGTCCTGGGCCACGCTGATGGAAATCGACTGGCCGAAGCGTTTGTAGTCCTCGCGCAACACCAACAGTTGCTGGCCTTCCGGCCCCAGTTGCAGGTTGCCCTTGAGTCCCGCCTCGGGAAGATGCGGCAGGTCCTGGTCCCACAACGAGCGGGAGCGCCAGTGCTTATCGGCGAAATCAATGCGGAAATAGTGCCCCGAAAACGGCCGTTGATAGGCCGGCGACAGGCGTTTCTCATGCAGTTGCAAACCTTCAGGACCCCGTACCAACGCCACCAACAAGCTCTCGCTGTCGTTGCGCAAGCCGGCTTCCAGATAGCGCTGCAACCCCGTTTCGAATAACCACAGGCTGGTTTGCGCCAGCGCTACGCCGACGACCACCATCACGCTGACCAGGCCCAGGCTCAAGCGCCGTTGGATCGACCTCATGCGCCGCTGGCGCCGAACCGGTAACCCTGGCCGCGCCGGGTCTCGATCACACTGCGGCCCAGCTTGCGACGCAGGTGGTTGACGTGGACTTCCAGCACATTGGAGTCGCGCTCGGTTTCGCCGTCATACAGATGCTCGGCCAGGTGGCTTTTCGACAGGATCTGTTCGGGGTGCAACATGAAGTAGCGCAACAGACGGAATTCGGCGGCGGTCAGTTGGATCTCCGCGCCCTCGCGCAGCACGCACTGGCGGCCTTCATCCAGGTGCAGGCCGGCGGCCTGCAGGGTCGGTTGATTCGCATGACCGTGGGAGCGGCGCAACAGCGCCTGGATGCGCAGGTGCAGTTCCTCGGGGTGAAAGGGTTTGCTCAGGTAATCATCGGCGCCCGCCTTGAGCCCTTCGATGCGCTCGGCCCAGGAATCGCGGGCCGTGAGGATCAGCACCGGGATGGCCAGGGCGGCGGCACGCCAATGCGCCAGTACCTCAAGCCCACGCAAACCCGGCAGGCCCAGATCAAGAATGATCAGGTCATAGGGTTCGCTGCGCCCCTGGTACGCGGCGTCGCGACCATCGGCGAGCCAATCGACGGCATAACCCTGGCGTTGCAGCCCGGCCAGCAGTTCATCGGCCAGGGGAACGTTGTCTTCCACCAAGAGCAGGCGCATCAGTCTTCCTCGTCTTTGATCAGCACACCCGTGGATGCGTCCAGCTTGATCTCGCGCACCACGCCGTCGGCGGTGACCAGTTCCACTTCATAAGCATATTTGCCATGCTTTTTTTCAAGCTCGGCTTCCAGCAGACGCGAACCGGGATGACGCCCCATGGCCTGCTCCAGCAACTGCTCCAACGGCAAGATGATCCCCTGCTGGCGCAGTGCCAAGGCCTCATCCTGATCAAGATCGCGGGCCGCCAGGCTTGAGCAAAAAACCAGGAGCACCAACGCCACTCGACTGCCGGTGTTTAAATTTACCTTCATTACGTTTCCTGATGATTCTTGAGAACCTGCCCAGTGAGCGCGTCCAATTCAATCTCCCACTCGATGCCGTTGGTGTCTTCCAGTTCAACTTGGTACAGGTACTTGCCGTACTCTTCGTCCAGGTCGGTATCCAGCAGCGTCGAGCCAGGATGCAGGGCCAGGGCCGTGGCTTCCAGTTGATCAAAGGCGACAATAGTAACAGTGGCAGGCACTTTCAGTGGCTTGTCGGGGTCCACGGCTCGGGCCTGGGTCGCCGTGAGGACGATGATACCGGCGGCGACCAGCACTGTGAGGCGCTTCATGGAGAGTCTCCGTTTCAAGATTTTTCCTACGTCCGCCACCGTACCGTCTGCAACTTAACTGAAACTGAATTGCCACCATGGCAATTTCCCACAAGCCTCTTCACCCATCGCCGTGAGAGATTTCCTATACTGCCCCGCTCGTTGCATGAGAGACCGGAATGACAGCCATCCACATCAAGTTTCCCGCCCTGACCCTCAAGGCCGGCAAACGCGCCTTTACCCGCATTCGCGAGCAAGGCCTCACGCCGGCCGACGTCGGCATCCTGCCCGGCGCGGCCGGCGGCCCCAAGGCATTGGGCATCCAGGGCCTGGACCTGGCGCTGTTCGGTGATTGGCTACCCCGCGCGCCACGGGAACGGGCATTGGTCGGCGCGTCCATCGGCTCCTGGCGGTTTGCCAGTGCGTGCCTGCCCGACCCGGTGCAAGGCCTGCTGGACCTCGGCCGCCTGTACAACGAACAAAGCTTTGCCAAGGGCGTGACCATGGCCGAGGTCAGCCAGAGCTGCCAGCGCATGCTCGACGACCTGCTGGCCGGTCGCGATGCGCGGGTGCTGGACAACCCGAACTATCGCCTGAACATCATGGTGGTCAAGAGCCACGGCCTGCTCGCTGATGACCACCGTGGGCGCCTGGGACTCGGCCTGTCGTCGGTGATCGCCGACAACCTGCGCGGCCGCGCGCGGCTGTCGCGGCACTTTGAACGGCTGATCATCCACGACCCACGCCAGGCGCCACCGGTGCATCCCTTAAAGGATTTCCCCTCGCGCTTCCTGGCCCTGGAACTGGGCAACCTGCGCCAGGCCCTGCTGGCCTCGGGCTCGATTCCCATGGTGATGCAAGGCGTGCGCGACCTGCCGGGTGCAGGCGCCGGCACCTACCGCGACGGCGGCCTGTTGGACTATCACCTCGACCTGCCTTACCACGGCGACGACATCGTGCTGTACCCGCACTTCACCGATCGGGTCATCCCCGGCTGGTTCGACAAGGGCCTGCCGTGGCGACGCAGCAACCCGCAGGGTTTGCAGGATGTATTGCTGCTGGCGCCTTCCAAGGACTACCTCGCCCGCCTGCCCCACGGCAAACTGCCGGACCGCAGCGACTTCAAGCGCTTCATGGGCGACGACCCAAGCCGTAACAAGTACTGGCAGACCGCGATGAGCGAGAGCCAGCGGCTAGGCGATGAGTTTCTGCAACTGGCGGATAACGGCCAATTGGGCGAGCGCCTACAGCCCCTGTAGCCGCCGTCCCCCCACTAACCACGATGCGAAGCGAGCCGCTCTTGATCGTGATCTTGATCTTGCTTTTGATCTCAGGCGCCCCGTCAAACACGCTGGCCGAACGCAGGCTTGAATCCGTGGGTAACCCGGCAGGACGCCGGGTTAGCCGCGCTGGGCCAAGGATGGCCCATCGCGGCGGCCCACGGATTCAAGCCTTCGTTCGGGCACACCGAGCCTAGGCGAGGTGCCGAGTGTTGGGGCAAGAGCGCTTTGGTTACTTTCGCGCTTTTCGAAAGTGACCCGCCGTAAGGGCGGAACCAATATCAGGCGTCATCCAAATAACGGATATGTACCCCGCCCACCTCCAACATCCAGTTCGCCTGTCAGACCGCCAGCGGGAGCAAGCTCCCTCACCACATGCAATCTATATTTCGCCAGCCAGCCGGTACCTACAGAGGGACGGTATGCGCGGCAAGGGCTCAAGCTGTTAAACTCGCCGCCTGCCAGATACCTGACCGAGCTGAAAACACTGTGGAAATCTTCAAAGAATTTACCTTCGAGTCCGCACACCGCCTGCCCCACGTACCGGAAGGCCACAAATGCGGGCGCCTGCATGGGCATTCGTTCAAGGTGGCGATCCACCTGAGCGGCGACCTGGATCCCCATACCGGCTGGATTCGCGACTTCTCGGAGATCAAGGCGATTTTCAAGCCGCTCTATGAACGCCTCGACCACAACTACCTCAATGACATCCCAGGCCTGGAAAACCCCACCAGCGAAGTGCTGGCCAAGTGGATCTGGAACGAGTTGAAGCCCCTGCTGCCTGAGCTCAGTGCAATTCGTATCCACGAAACCTGCACCAGCGGTTGCATCTATCGCGGCGAATAAACCTGCGATGTGAAAAAACCACCCTGCGCGGTGGTTTTTTTGTACCTGCCTCCCTTACAGTCGTGACTTCCTGCCCGCAAGGAGCCCGCTGCAATGATGCGCCCCGCCACTGCTGCTGATGTTGCTGCCATTGAGGCTATCGCCCAGGCCGCCTACTCGCCGTACATCGAACGGATCGGCCGCAAGCCCGGCCCGATGCTGGAGGATTACCGCCAGTGGGTGCAGGCCGGTGGCGTACATGTGCTGGAAAATGCCGGGAGAGTTCAGGGTTTTATTATCCTGCTGGATGATGGCAACGCGCTGTTGCTGGATAACCTGGCGATTGCCCCGGATGCCCAAGGGCTGGGCTTTGGGCGATTGCTGATGGACTTTGCCGAGCACCAGGCGCTCGATGCCGGCTTCATGGCCATTCGGCTGTACACCAACGAAGCCATGACCGAGAACATCACGCTGTACACCCGTCGAGGCTATGTCGAGACCCACCGGGCCGAAGAACACGGCCTGCGCCGGGTGTACATGACCAAACAACTCGCGGAGTAACCCATGGAGAACACTTGGCTGGCCCAGGCCAAACGCTTGCAGGCGTTGGCGTCCACGGGGCTGCACTTTTGCACCGATGATTTCGAGCGCGAGCGCCTGGAAGAGATTGCCGAGATTGCCCACAGCATGCTCGCGCAGTTGGGCAATGTGCCCTTGGAGCGCATCACTGGGTTGGTTACGGACTTCGCCAAACGCTACTCGACGCCGATGATCGATGTGCGCGGTGCGGTCATTCAAGGCGATCGGATTCTGCTAGTGCGGGAGTTGACTGATGGTTGCTGGGCGTTGCCGGGTGGTTACGCTGATATCGGCTTGTCGGCGGCGGAAAACATCGTCAAGGAGATTCGCGAAGAAGCCGGACTGACGGTGACCGCGCGGGCCCTGTACAGCTTGACGCACAAGGCCAAGGGCTTGTATCGACCGGATGTGCGCGACTTCTACAAACTGTACTTCCTCTGTGAACCGGTAGACCAGTCGGCGCCGATGGCGGGGTTCGAGACCACCGAGGTGGGCTTTTTCCGCCTGGACGAGCTGCCGCCGCTGTCCCGCGGGCGCACCATTGAAAGTGACCTGGAAGCCGCATTCGCCTTCCATCGTGGCGAGACCACCCAGACGCTGTTCGACTGATCCAATTTGTATCACTGCTGCACCGCTTTCGTGCCCGATTGGGCACGGCGAACATTCCCTCCAGCGTTTCTCCCCTGTTTGGCTATAAATACTGTGCACGGTGCACAGCGCCCGCCGTGCGCACATCACTGCCGCCGGTTTGGCACGCGCGGTGCAATAGGCCTGCGTCACTCACTCAGGGAGCAAGCACATGACGCAGCAAGAACCGGGCAACGATTACCCCCTCAGCGAAGTCCCGATGCATGCGCGCAAAGGCCTGGCGTCTACCGCCATGGTGCTGCTGGGCTTTACCTTTTTTACCGCGACCATGTTTGCTGGCGGCAAACTGGGTGTGGCGTTCAGCTTCACCGACATGCTTGGCGTCGTAGCCTTGGGTAACCTGCTGCTGGGTATCTACGCCGCAGGCCTGGGTTACATTGCCTTCAAGAGCGGGCTGAATTCGGTGTTGATGGGGCGCTTCTGCTTTGGCGAAGTGGGCAGCAAGCTCAGTGACTTGATCCTCGGTTTCACCCAGATCGGCTGGTACGCCTGGGGCACCGCCACGGCCGCCGTGGTGCTGGGCAAGTATTTCGAGCTGGGCCAGGGCAGCGTCCTTGCGTTGATGGTGCTGTTCGGCCTGGTGTTCTGCGCCACGGCCTACATTGGCTATCGCGGGCTGGAGATCCTGTCCTACATCGCGGTGCCGGCGATGGGTATCCTGCTGTTTCTGTCGATGTGGGTGGCCACGGTCAAAGTCGGCGGGCTGGATGGGTTGCTGGCGGTGGTGCCGACTGGCGAACTGGACTTGTCCACGGCGATCACCCTGGTGTTCGGCACCTTTGTCAGCGGCGCGACCCAGGCCACCAACTGGACGCGTTTTTCGCGTTCCGCCAAGGTGGCCGTGCTGGCCAGCCTGATCGGTTTCTTTATCGGCAACGGTTTGATGGTGCTGATCGGCGCCTACGGTGCCATCGTCTATCAGCAACCGGATGTGGTCGAAGTATTGCTGCTGCAAGGCTTCGCCATGGCGGCGATGGCCATGTTGCTGCTCAACATCTGGAGCACCCAGGACAACACCATCTACAACTTCGCGGTGGCCGGCTGCAACCTGCTGCGCACCAAACGCCGCAAGACCGTGACCCTGGCCGGCGCGGTGATCGGCACGCTGCTGGCGTTGCTTGGCATGTACGACATGCTGGTGCCGTACTTGATTCTACTGGGCACGGTGATTCCGCCGATTGGCGGGGTGATCATGGCGGACTTCTTCTATCGCTATCGCGGCCACTACCCACGCCTGGCGGATGCGCGACTGCCGGCATTCAACTGGCCAGGGTTGGTGGCCTATGGGGTGGGCACGGTGCTGGCGTTCAACTCACCTTGGGTCGCACCGTTGGTGGGTATCGTGGCCGCGTCGTTGACCTACATCGTGCTCACCGCCGTACTGCGCGTGCGTGCGCCCTTGGCTGACGCCCAGGCATGAGCCTGACCCTCGCCGATGTGCTGGCCTTGCCGGGCCTGGAGTCCATGCACCTGCGTGCCGGCGCCGCTGGCCTGGATAATCGCGTGCGTTGGCCCTATGTGGCGGAAAACAGCGGGATCGCCGAGTGGGTGTTGGGAGGTGAGTTGGTGTTCGTCACCGGGATCAATCACCCACGCGACGAAACCAACCTGCTGCAACTGCTGGAGGAAGCCTGCGAACGTCAGGTGGCCGGACTGGTGATTCTGACGGGGCCCGCTTATATCCAGGCGATTCCGCAGCGTTTGCTCGACGCCGCCGAAGCTGCCGGCATGCCGCTGATCGAACAGCCCTATTCGTTGAAAATGGTGCTGGTGACCCAAGCCATTGGCTCGGCGCTGATCCAGTCCGAGCAGTTGGGACGCTCGCGGCACGATGTGCTGGAGCGCTTGCTGACCGGCGATTACCAATCCCTGGATCTTTTGTTGCACCGGGCCACGCAGTTGGGCATGCCGTTAGCTGAGCATTTGCAGGTGGTTCAACTGCAACTGGAAGGCAGTGAGTTGCTGTTTGCCCAGGGTGATGCAGCCTCTGTGGAGGCGCAACTGGCCCGCCAACATGACGGCATCAGCCGCCGCTTGCGTCAACTCTCGATAGGTTTACCGGTACTGGGGCGAGCCGGGCAATGGACGATGCTGCTCCCGGCTCCGGATGCTGTCGCAGCATTGGCTAACCGCCAGCAATTGGCCAACTGGCTCAACCCATTGAACCTGCGCCTGGCACCGCTCAAATTGTTTATCGGCCTGAGCGCCGCCGCTCACTCACCGGCACGCCTGGCCCAGGGGCAGGATGAGGCCCGCCAGGCGCTGGCGGCTGCACGACGCTTCAGCGAACGCGCCGGGTTATGCGTGTACGACGAACTGGGCGTACTCAAATTGCTCAGCGGCGTGCGTGATCGCGCCCTGCTCGACCAATTCCTGAATGAACGCCTGGGTCCATTGCTGCGCCACGACCTGCACCACGGCCCCAGCCTGATGCCCACCCTGGAAGCCTGGTTCCATGAGAATGGTAACCTTGTGGCCGCCGCCCAGCGGCTGGCCGTGCACCGCAACACCCTGACACACCGCGTCCAGCGCATCGAAGCCCTGTGCGGGCTGACGCTGGATAATGCTTATGATCGCCTGGACATCGGTATAGCGCTGATGATCTGGCGACTGTCCGCCTGATTGTTTTTAGCCAAGAGGAACTTGCCCATGCACATCATCAACGCCCGCCTGCGCAACCGTGAAGGCCTGCATGATCTGCACCTGGAACATGGCCGGATCGCCAGTATCACGTTGCAATCGGGGTCACCGATTGCGGCGGCCGACGACCTGGACGCCGCCGGTAACCTGGTGACTCCACCCTTTGTCGAACCGCATATCCATCTCGACGCCACCCTGACCGCTGGCGAACCGCGCTGGAACATGAGCGGCACCCTGTTCGAAGGCATCGAGTGCTGGGGCGAACGCAAAGCCACCATCACCCAGGAAGACACCAAGACCCGCGCCAAGAAGACGATCCAGGCCCTCGCCGCCCACGGGATCCAGCATGTGCGCACCCACGTTGACGTCACCGACCCGGACCTCACCGCGCTCAAGGCCATGCTGCAAGTGCGTGAAGAAAGCACGCACCTGATCGACCTGCAGATCGTCGCATTCCCCCAGGAAGGCATCGAGTCCTATCGCAACGGCCGCGAACTGATGGAAGAAGCCATCCGCCTGGGCGCCGACGTGATCGGTGGCATCCCCCACTTTGAATACACCCGCGACCAGGGCGTGAGTTCGGTGA
Organism: Pseudomonas sp. FH1; assembly: GCF_000510895.2. NCBI lineage: Bacteria > Pseudomonadati > Pseudomonadota > Gammaproteobacteria > Pseudomonadales > Pseudomonadaceae > Pseudomonas > Pseudomonas sp. FH1. The sequence goes on along the minus strand of NZ_AOHM01000045.1, from coordinate 68,033 downwards.
AGTTCCTGATGGACCTGGCCGAACGTACCGGCTGCCTGGTGGACGTGCATTGCGACGAAACCGACGACCCGCACTCGCGCTTTCTCGAAGTGCTGGCCGAAGAAGCCCGCAGCCGCGACATGGGGGCCCGCGTCACCGCCAGCCACACCACCGCCATGGGCTCCTACGACAACGCCTACTGCGCCAAACTCTTCCGTCTGCTGGGGCACTCGGGGATCAGCTTCGTCTCTTGCCCCACCGAGAGCATTCACCTGCAAGGCCGCTTCGACAGCTTCCCGAAACGCCGTGGTGTCACCCGGGTCAATGAACTATTGGAAGCCGGCATGAACGTGTGTTTCGGCCAGGACTCCATCGTCGATCCCTGGTATCCCCTGGGCAACGGCAACATCCTGCGGGTATTGGAAGCCGGTTTGCACATCTGCCACATGCTCGGCTACCGCAACCTGCAAAGCGCCTTGGACCTGGTGACCGACAACAGCGCCAAGGCCATGGCCCTGGGTGAGCGTTACGGCCTGGAGCCCGGGCGGCCAGCCAACCTGTTGATACTCTCGGCGGACAGCGACTATGAGGTCATTCGCAGCCAGGGCTTGCCGCTGTACTCGATCCGCAACGGCAAGGTGTTGATGAAGCGTCAGCCGGCGCAGGTGGAGTTTGTGTAAACGCCAGGCTCAGACAATCGAGTCGATATCCAGCGTTTGCGCCCTCCCCCATTCGTGATGCAACGCGGGAGGAATGCGGGCGACTTGCGACAGTTCACGGTTTTCACGGTGGCTGAACCAGCGCTTGAGGCTGGGTTGCAAGTGGGCGCTATGGGCCTGGCTGCCGTAGACATCACGGGCTTCCAGGCGTCGCCAACGTAGGGTCGCAAGGCGCTCACGGCTGGTGTGCAAGCGGTCGATCTCGCTGTTCAAGGCATCATGATGTTCATAGCCCCGATCGTTGGCGGGCCTGAGACGGGCCAGCTCCCGACGCTTGTTGCGCAGTTGCTCGCGCATGGTTTCAAGTGCCAGGTCGAGCAACTCGAACTCTCTTGGCGTGACCAGCGGGCCGTTGCTTTCCTGGGTTTGTTGCCAGCGACGGAGCGTCGCCCAGGCCGCCGGGATGTAGCTGGCAGTCATGAAGTGCTGGTTGGCCTGGAACAGCTGTTTCAGCAGGTTATCCCGCTCGGGCATATCGCCATGGAGTTGCAAGGCTCGGTTGCAACCCGCCTCCTGGATGGACTCACAACCGGGCTTCCACAACACCGAAGACTGTGTGCCATCTGGCAGCATGATCGGCATGAAGTGGTGTTGTTCGCCGTGGTGTTGGTAAGGGTTTCCACCCAAACGCACCAAACCGGCGGCGAACAGCAGGCCGCCCGGCGCGGGGGCGCTGAACAGGGTGATGGCGCCGGGGATCCAGAGTTTGGCGGTAGTGTTCATCCACGGGGCCGGCACGCTGGGGACGGGGTCGTTGTGATTGACGATGCGATGGTGGACCAGGGTTGAGGCGCCCTCGGTAAATTCGGAGTCGGCGGCACGGGGGGCGCCGTAGGTGTAGAGGAGGATGTTGTAGTTACGGTCCTGGGTACGACGTAGCCCTACTGCCAATAACAAGGCAATTGCGCCGCCAAGGCTGTGGCCGCAGATGATTATTCGTTGGTCGGTATGGAATTGATCGAGATACCGCAGCACGAAATCGCGCATCGCCCGGTAAGCCTGATAAAAACCTTGGTGGGCTTTGCCGACACCTTCTGTGAAAGGCACCTGATGGGCGTTTGCATCTCGCATCCCGTCTGCGGCGCTGGCAGTTCCACGCACTGCAATCAGGATTACTTCATCGTGGTGGGTGATAAACGCTTGGGTATCTGTACCAAAATGCTCATCATCGAAAAAATGCAACCGCGCTGGATGTTCTTGCTTTTCCCTAAGCTCTGGTCGGTTTTGTGGGTACAACGAGGGATCGAAGGGCAGAATCTCGAAGCGCTGAGAGTAAGCGATCTCCTCGTAAATGGGGTAGAAACGCTTCACTTGTTCTGCATCAAACCGCCAAGCCTGTTGGTAACCCGAAAGACTTTCAGCGAATAGATGCCCAACACTGGGATCGTGGGGGAAGCCAACTTGGTCTTGGGGACTTTTAGATGGCTCCTGACCGAAATTGCAGTAACTCAAAGTCGCCATCAATGCTAGTTGATAGAGATTCAAGGCGCAAAAGCTGTCGTCGGTTGAAAGTATCGGACGGAAGGCCCGTAGTGGTCGAACCTCCAGAGCGGTGTGGTTGTTGGGAAACAATACGATTCCCGCCAAGTTTGATTGGGGTGGTCCGAACCCCAGGTCGCCCATCATTTTCAATGCGTGCCGCTGGGGTTCATGACTCCGAGGTGCAATCGGTGGCAAGTGGGCGACATGCCGGACTAAATCACGCACTTCTACCTGATAGAACCGGTTGGCCTTTTGCTGAGCAGGATTACTTTCGGGGCGCTGACCATCAGCGGCAGCAAAGCGAGTCTGCTCAGCCCGAACTTGAAGCTCGGTGATAGGGAGCTTGTAGGTAGAACGCAACATCAGCCAATGATATGGTTGATCTTCGCCTGAATACAGGTCATCAAAAGTAAGTACCACGGGCCCACAGTAAATATCTTGCAGCTTGGCAAACCCTTCTCCATTGAGCCGGCCTTTGTACTCCTGCCCTGCACTATCGTAGACGGTGTAAGGCAGGCCACCGTATACCGTTCCCACGCCCAGTTCATCGACCAGGCTAAAGCTCACCCAATGCCCGCGCAACGAACAGGCTGGTTTGCTATCACTGAAAAAAGCTTGCTTCCTTGCATCCAGCTTCATGGCCTTGCTCCTTGTCATTTACACGATGGATAGACATCACAAACGCGACCATCCGGCATTTTTACTGGTTTAAAGTCGGAGGTGTTGCCGTTACAAAACGCATAAAGATCCTCAAAGTTTTTACCTTTACAACGCTTCCAGCCGCCTGGCACTGCTACCCAGTTGTCACCAACAGCGGGTTCTTCCTCACCAACGACAGTCACTACCATCCTGAGCGTTTTCCCTGGTAGCTGATCTCTTTGCACAAGACCTGACAACGAACTCACTTTGCTCGCATAACTGCATTTTAGAATCTTGATGATCGCGTGCTGGGGCCCCACCGTCCGAAACGACCACTGACAACGCCGATGCAACTCCTGAACCCCCGTCGCTGGCATCCCCAATTCATCAACGTCCGAATCATCTAAAATTGGGAAACCTGTGAGGTCTCCCCCAACATCCGTATCTCGCTTCCCCCACTTCGCATACAGATCAAAATCCACACTTCGTAAAACCGTAGGGCAACCTTCAATCACCTCACTCAACGGCAACTGAAAACTCACGCGCTCGGCCACAGGCTTGTAGCTCGCAATAAAAATCTTTCGCTCCGGTCGCTTGCCCCGACGCCTAGGCAACATGCAGGTTTCCCCTGTCGCAGGCCCATAGTTGGCACCACCGATGAAGCGGAACTCCGCCGGCAGATCCACCTCCAGCGTAAAGCTATCAACCGGCTTGCCCGCACACCCTGTCAGCCCCAGCATCCCCACCACACCCCATACACCTAGGCTTCTTTTATTCATCCTTTCCTTCCATTGTTCGCCACTGCTCCACCACCCGCTCAAAGTGATCCGCCGGTGCTTCCCCAACCAACGGTTGCCACCGAATGACACTGCTTCGGGTGGCCTCCTCCAACCGTCGTACCACCAGAAACTCCAATCGCTCCGGCCCCCGCCATTGCCAGGCACGTGCCTGCTCCAGCACCTGGCTCAGCCAGATTTTCGGGTCCTGGAATTCCACCAATGCGACCAGGTCTTCGCTGTGTTCGGCCAACAGATAACGCAGGATATTGGCGTGCAGGATCGCTTCGGCGTTTGGGTTGGGTGTGTACAGCCAAGGGACCGGATCAGGCAGCGGATACTCGCCGGGAGCAGGGTTATCAGCCATTCGCCAGCGGTCTTCGTACCAGTAACACAGGCTGATCAAGGGGCCGAGGAATACCGGCCAGTGCTCAGGACATAGATAGTCCAGCGCACGCGCCAGGGTACGGTTGTCGTGAAAGCGGTACATTGATTGCTCGCCCTCCGGCCCCGTCAGCAAACGGTCGCGCCAGTGCCGGGTCACGCTTGTCAGGTCCTCGCCTGGCAAGCTGCCCAGCCAACCCCAGTGACCCTCGGGCTGTTGCAAGAGGTCTCGTAATGCAGGCTCGCTCATCTGCTTCAGCAGTAGGATGACGGGACCTTCCATCATGAGTTCCGCCAGCACAGTCTCACCATAGAAGCTGCGGTAGTCCGACAAGCTGCGCACCGCCAGCAGCGGTTCGCGCGCAGCGCTCTGCCCGTCGAGGATCAAACACAGGTGCCGCCCTGCCTGCTGTTGTTGGGCCATCCATTGGCCTGGCATGTCCTGCATCAGGCAGCCCTCCCCGGCAGATCACAGAGGCCTTCACGGCAGCGTTCGCACACTGGGCAGTAGTCCGCCCCCAGTTGTCGGGCCAGGTTCATGGTCGAGCCTTGTACCTTGGAGACCTCTGGCGCACCGGCCATTCTCAAGGCGCTCGCCAACGGGGTCGCAGACGGTAAACCGCCAAGGGCTATTGGACGACTGCTGAAAATGCCACCGGCCTGGATGACCAGATGCTCTCCACCTGCCTTGAGGCTCAGTTGCGCACCGGCATCGATCACCAGGCTGGCACCGGACTTGAGGTGAAGTTGCTGACCAGCCTCGATGACCAGGGTCTGCGCCACCTGGGTCCGACTATCGCCTTGTACATCAAGGTAGTCGTTGGCCTTGAGCACCACTTTGCGGTCGCCGGTGACGTGGCGATGCTCTTCGCTTTCCAAGTGAGCCGTGCTCAAGCCATGGATGACTTCTCGCCGCTCCCCCACAACCTCCAGCCGACTGTCATGGCCGACCCTTTGCTCCAGGTCTCGCTGTGCACGCAGGTAGACAAGCTCCTCGCCACGGCGGTCTTCCAGGTACACCTCGTTGGCGCCTTCCCCCCCAAGGGAACTGCGGCTGCGCAAAACGCTACGGGTATTGTATTGCGGCAAGGGATAGGACGGCCGGTGCAACGCATTCGGCAGGCAGCCGTTGATCAACGGGCGGTCGGGATCCCCGTCCAGGAAGGTCACCAACACCTCCATGCCCACACGCGGGATCATCGTTGCGCCAAACCCGTCACCGGCCCACCCGGACGCCACCCGCACCCAGCAACTGCTTTTATCATCCGCCTTGTCCCGGCGGTCCCAGTGAAAGCGCACCTTCACCCGGCCGTAAGCGTCGCAATGCACGTCCTCACCGGCCGGACCGGTCACGGTTGCAGTCTGGCTGCCATTGATGGTCGGCTTGGGATGCCTGAGAGACGGCCGATGCACGGCCTGCCAAGGTGTTGCGGTAAAGCGATTGCGATATCCGTGGAACGCGTCGGTTGCCGGTGTTGCTTCCTCCAGCACCTGGGGTTGATAACCCTCATGACGCACCGACGTGATCAGCCACAGGTCGTTGCAGGTTGGATCGGGATGATCTCGTATCTCAAGGAAGTGCCCACTGCGCAGCACTGGCTGATCACTCTTGCCCAATGCCCGATGCCGGTCGCGCTGGTGACGCTCCAGGCCCCGCCGCGCCAATTGCTTGCCACGGGCATGACCGGTGAATCCTGCCGGGTACTGATAGTCCTCAAGCGGGAGTGTCGACGCGACACCCGCGCTGTCGTGCAGGTGCAAGGAAGGATGTTCGAAGTCGTAATCACGGCGCACCGTCTTTTGGCTGCGGGTGGCCAAGCGCACGTTGAATCGCTGGATAACCCTTGTCTCGACTTGGGGTCCGCCGGGAGCGCTATAGCGTTGCCCGGGTAAACGCCCAAACACCGTCTGGTCATCACCAAATACCAGCAGATGATTGTCTAGGCTGTGACGAAAATGGTAGTGAATGCCCTCCTCTTCACAGAGCCGCTGGATGAAGTGCAGGTCGCTTTCTGCGTACTGCACGCAGAACGTACGCGCCGGATAAACCACCGGGCCAAGTTCAAACACGTAGGCATCCGCCAGGATGCCATGCTGCTCAAGGACCTGCGCAATGATCTGCGGCACACTGCGTTGCTGGAAAATCCTCTGGTCATGCCGATGTGCAAGACAGGCCAGCCGGGGCGCCAGGGTCAGGTGATAACGCGTGATGCGCCGACCTGGGTCGTCCCGCCCGATAGCGTAAACCTGCCCATGCAAGCCTTCGTTCGCTTCACCAAGATCCAGGTAGGCGGGCTGGTGGAGTAGCGCCTCCAGATCAAGGGAAGGGTTTTCGCTGACCACCTGTATATGGATGAAAAAGGGTTGATCGAGGACTTCATTACCTTTGAATGCCAGGACTTGCAAGGCAGTGTTTATATGTGGAAGAACCAAATTGAAACGTGACGAAACAAACGCGTTAACCATCCGTGGGCACCCGCCGTTAATGAATGAAAACCCTGAGATACTTCCCCTTGCTGGACATCGAATCAGTCAGCAAGAGCAAGCGCTTGAATATCTCAAAGCTTAGCCATTCCGGGCGAAAATCGGCCGTTCCAAAATAAAACAGAAGTTTCGTACGACGAAGTTAGAAGTATCTTTTACAAGATAATAAAACGAGCCCATGAAACACTGTTTATGAACAAGAAACGCCCTACACCGCAATTCATCAACATGACTAACCGATATAGAAACAGCCGACACCGAATCACAGTATCAGCCGTTAAACAACTTCACGGTTGCGGCTCTGCGGCCCCGAACAGACTGACGTTCAGTACCGTCTCGCCCTCGGTGTGCAAGCGAACCGGCGCAATGCCACCAGGCATCACCACTGCTACCTCGCCACTCTCGACCCAGCCCGCCCGCCACGCCGCACAAGCCACCGCACTGGCGCTGGTTCCGGAAGACGCGGTGGGTCCCTCTCCTCGCTCGAAGACCCGCGCGATGACTCGATTGCCGGGCTGGCGTGCCGCCCATTGCAAGTTGACGCCTGCCGCACAAGGCCGACCACCACCCGCCGGGGGCGCAAACGCAATGTTCTTCAAGGGCTCGAACAGGGCTGGCTGCTGCATCTGTGCGTTATCCGGCAATGCAGATACCCGCTCGACCAGCGTCACACAATGGGGGTTGCCCACCCGCACGAATTGGCTGGTTGCCCACTGAGGGTTGATCGCCGCCAACTCGCTCACATGGCCCCGTTCAGTGTCATTCACATCCGCCTGCGCCCCCACTGCCGCAGCCCCGAAAGCGGGTGCTCCCAACTCAAGCCAGAACCCTGAAACCTGTTCACGGACTGCCGGTTCAACCCAAGTCGACACAGGTGAGACCGCGTCCGATTTGTCGTGGTGCACCCGCAACTCACAGGCCCCACTCATCAGGGCCTGGTCGGTGAGTGCCTGGGCGAAAATCGTCAGGCCGTTGCCACTACGCTCGGCCAGGGAACCGTCGGTGTTGACGATCAGCAGGTCAAATGGCGGCTCGGCCTGGAACGGCCCGACCAGCAAGCCATCACAGCGATGGGCCTTGGCACCGGCCGGACTTGGCATTGAGCCCCACTCGCATTCGGACGCGATGGCCGACGAGGTCCAGTCGTTGCGAGTGTACGCGGCCTGTGCAGCGTTCTCGGGCACATCAATGCCCATGTTTCTCAATGAGGTCGGGCTGACCACACCGTAGATGTTGCCGCGGGCGTCGTAGAAAAGGGTCATGCCGCTGTGCGCCTGAAGTTCTTCATCGGTGGGTCCTTGTCGTTGCCTGAATATTGAGACAACAGCGTATTACAGAAGCGACCTACAGCGGGAGGCGGCCTGGAAGGTGGTAATCCACCGCAAGAACCCAGGGGTTCAAAAGCCCCCACAGGGATTACGCACCTTCCAGACCGTCTCCTACGCACTCGATACTGCTTGTGTGGCGACGAACCGTCGTGACGTTCCAGATGTGTAAAAATAAAATTCATGACCATCGCCATCTCAAGGGAACGCGGCTCGCGCCCCATGGCCTGATGTGCAAGGATGTCACGCCGGACATCGTTCGTAGAACGCAAAACCAAGGATTTTTCATGACTGCCATCCCCACCTCAGTGCCCGTGGTTCCCGGGCGGCTGGAGCAAATGTCGACCCGTATCGCTTTCTTCATTGCCGGCTTCGGCATCGCAGCCTGGGCGCCGCTGGTGCCCTATGCCAAGGCCCGTGCCGATTTGAGCGAAGGCACTCTTGGCCTGCTGCTGTTGTGCCTGGGCGTCGGTTCGATCATCGCCATGCCTGCCGCCGGTGCGTTGGCCTCACGTTTTGGCTGCCGACGCGTGCTCAGCGCCGGGACGATCATGATCTGCCTGGCATTGCCGATGCTGGCGACGGTCAGTTCTATTCCGTTATTGATGGCAGGGTTGTTTCTGTTTGGCGCCGGCCTGGGAACGGTGGATTCCACAGTCAACCTACAGGCGGTGATCGTCGAGCGGGCCAGCGGCAAGACCATGATGTCAGGCTTTCACGGGCTGTTCAGCCTGGGTGGGATTGTCGGTGCAGCGGGCGTTTCAGCGTTACTGGGACTAGGACTTTCGCCACTGCAAGCGACCCTGGTGGTGATCGTCATCACGCTGGCGGCACTGCTCAAGGCCGCGCCGCACCTGCTGCCCTACGGCAGCGAGAGTTCGGGCCCGGCGTTTGCCGTGCCCCACGGCGTGGTGCTGTTCATCGGTTGCCTGTGTTTTATCGTGTTCCTGGCCGAAGGTGCGGTACTCGACTGGAGCGCGGTGTTCCTCAGTGCCGAACGCGGCTTGGACGAAGCCTATGCGGGACTGGGTTACGCGGCCTTTGCCTTGACCATGACTGCGGGTCGATTGACCGGAGATGCCATCGTGCGTCGGCTGGGCGCTACCCGGGTGATTGTGGCCGGCGGCGCGCTGGCGGCCGCCGGCACATTCCTCGCCACCTTGTCACCGGCCTGGGAAATGGCCCTGCTGGGTTATGCATTGATAGGCGCCGGTTGCTCCAACATCGTGCCGGTGCTCTATACCGCTGTCGGCAAGCAGAAGGTCATGCCAGAACATATCGCCGTGCCGGCCATCACCACCCTGGGCTATGCGGGGATATTGGCTGGACCGGCCGTGATCGGGTTCATCGCCCATGGCAGCAGCCTGGCGACCGCGTTCCTGTTGATCGGTGTGCTGCTGGCGGCGGTGGCAATCAGCGGAAAGATACTGCGCGTATGAACACCAAGCGGCATGAGCAGATTGTGTCCTTCAAGCGGCTCATGCGGGCTTGCGTAGACTACTTCCCCTTCTCTTCTTTGTCGTTTTCAAGCCAGCGATCAATGCTGTAGTTCTTCAGCCAGCCATCGTCATTCAGGCTTCCGAAAGGGCTGTAACCATTGGCTTTGTAACTGTCCAGAGAGGCCATCAAACCCGGCCTCTCCATCAGGTTCTTGGCCAGGTACACCTGTTGCTCGCTGTACTTTTTCAAAGGAAACCCGGTGCGCACATCCCGCAGAGGTTCACCGTTGTTGCCTATTTGATTGGGGTCCTTGGCGATTTCAATAATCGTGTCTTTATTCACGTACCGATGTCTTTGTGTACCGAAAAAGAACGTGCGGTCTTCCGATTTGTCCCGCCAGTCATCAAACATGCCCTTGAACGCCTGGACAACCTGAGCATCGGTTTTCGCATGGAACGGGTCCGCGCTCTGCGTATTGGGGTTGGTATTGCCAATCTGCGAGTCGCCAGCCTTAGTCAAGCTGTCATGCGTGATTTCACCACCCCTCGCGGTGATCGCATCGTTCAATCGAGGACGGTTGAGTATCTCTCGCACCAACATGATGGTGCGCTCAGATACTTTGCTACTGCTGGGTTCTTCTTTGGCGATTTCCTGCAATGAACCTTGGGTCAGTCGGCCATCCTTCTTGAAAGCGTCCAGCAATGACAGGTTGTTTTTCAAGTCGGTCGCCAGCAGATGGTCGTCCGAGCTGACGAAGGGGTTGCCAACTTTCGTCATGCCTCCATACAGGTTCTGGCCGTCGAAGTGCCGGTCGGCGCCGTTCGCGAAACGGGGGTTGATTGGCTGCGTGGCCGGCAGCGGCTTACCCAGTGCACGGGCATCGACCTCAAAGCGAGACTGACCACTCCCCGTTGGCTCAGGTGTGTTGGACCCAGCTGCTTGCGTATAGCTCAGATTATTGACACTACCAATCATGACTCACCTCCACCCTATCTAGATTTCGTAGCCTGGGCCTTGATTGCCTGATCCTCGAAAGGGCCTCGAAATCAAGATGGCACAAGCAGCGATTGAGTGGTCCTGAGAAAACAACGGTTCCGAAGAAGGTCGTCCAAAACACTGGATATACCCCTCGGAATCTTAAGCGCTTGTAACCATCTGCCCTGCCGTGCATCCATGCTCTGGAAAATCCTGCTGTGTGACACGGTGAAAACTAGCGCCGGGACACCTTACTCCAAAGGTTCGCTAACATTGAAAACACAGGGTTGGGCGCCGACTGCTCCGTAAACAAACGAGAACCTTTGTCAAAATCCTCGGCGGTGGGCGCCTTGAAGCTGAACCTGGGTGAGGATGTGAGGTTCAGCTCTTGAGGTTTTCTTGAGTTTTGCGCCTCATGCGATAGTGCAGTCACGGTTGATGCGGTATACGGAGAGTGACGGGAATCAAATGATGTCGAGTTCATGGTCCAGACCTAATCCGGTAGATGAAGGCCCCCATCGGCATTCAATGGCCGGTGGATATTGTCTTTGTGGTAGATCTTCGCAAACAGTTCCGCATGCTTAGGGTGTAACTGGCTGCGCCAAATGTTTGCCTCCCCTGCCGCGTCATGCGCAGCAGGGGGCCCAGGCCTAACCAAGCAATGTGTACAACTCCTGGCGAGAAATCCTGCCATCGCGTTGCCAGCTGTAAATGTTGTCCATCGCTGACCTCAGATCGGAACGCGTCATGACCTCCCGCGAAAGCTGGGTGAGATGGTCGTTGTACGGATTGCCGGTCAACGGTTGAATCGCACGCGCATTAAGATCCCTGAGTTTTATCGTGCTGCTGAAGTATCCCCCCTTCAACGCATTGAAATTATTCAGCACGTCTTGGACGATTTGCTTGTCGTCACTCAGTTTCAGCGGATTGTCCGAACGAACGAAGCTGGTGATATCGCCCTTGGTCAGACGGCCATCCACTGCACCGGTACTGCCATTGCGATCAAGGGATTGCAGCAACCCTGGACGCTTCAGCACTTCGTTCGCCAATCGAATATTCGGGTCCTTGTAAGGGTTGTCGGTCAATGGTTGATTAGCTGTTTGCTGCAGGCTCTGTTGCGTGACGTAACGCGAGGGCCAGCGCCCCTTGAACGCGTCATAATTATTCAAGATGCCCTGCGCCAGTTGTTCGTTGCTCTGTTTCGAGTAATAAGAGTCCGGCAACGTCGGCGTCGGACGCGGCGGCGGGCCAGGATTCGGACGCAGGTTTCCGGGCAACGGCCGCGGCGGCGGGCCACCGAATATCGGTCCGGCTTGATTGGACTGCGCAGTGAAATTGACGCCTACCGTGACCTGGACATTTGACCCGGTGACAGACCGCTCGGCAGCGGGTTTTGCATCTCCAAGGGAGGCGTTATCGAGGGAAGGAGCAACGCTCTGATTGTATGCTGATACCGACATTCCAGTTCTCCAGTTCGGTCTATTCAGGTGCCTGGCCTTGAGTCGTCAAGGAAACCAGCGAAGGCAGGCATATCCTGTGTGGCCGAACGGTGGGAACCGGTTCCTGAGACCGCTGAAAGTATCCAGAATCGAAGTAGGAAGAACATCTGATCGAGTGAGAGACAAGCCACTCTATCGGCAGGCAGTGCCGCTCTCCCTAAGCAGGAAGAGCGGCAATATTTCAATCAGAACCCGACACTGGCCTGTACGAAGAACGTACGAGGCTCGCCCAGGTACAGCCCGGCATTGTTGTCGCTGGAACGGGTGTAGTGCTGCTGGTCGAACACGTTTTTCACGCCCACGCCCAACTTCAGGTTGGACAACTGTTCGCCAAAGTCATAACCACTGCGCACGTTGACCGAGACATAACCGGGGATATCACCGTACTGACCGTCAGCCGTGCCCTGGGTGACGTAGGTGCTGGTCGTGCCTGGCGCACGCTGGCCCGACTGAGCGTACACATCCAGGTTGTGGGTCCAACGGTTGACGTCATAGCGCAGGCCCAAGGTGGCCACTTCACGGGAGTACAGCGGCAGGTCACGGCCCTTGAACGGTACGTCGCCTTCCGAGGTGGCCTTGGTGTAGGTGAAGCCGGCATTGGCGGTCAGGCCGTCCAGGCGCGGGTCCAGGTTCGACAGGTCATAGTGGGCGGACGCTTCGATGCCGGTGTGCTTGGTCGCACCGAGGTTGGTCCAGCCCACATCGTTGCTGACGTATTGCAGCTCATCCGAGAAGTCGATGTAGAAGAACGTCAGCTCGCCGCCCCACACATTGTCGTTGTAGCGCGTACCCATCTCGTAGGTCTTGGCCTTTTCGGGGTTCAGACCATTCGCGGTCTGGTCGCCGGTGCCGCCCTGGCCCAGTTGGAAATATTGCAGGCTGCCAAACGACGTCTCGTAGTTGGCGAACAGTTTCCAGGCGTCGGAGACGTGGTACATCACGCTCAGGGCCGGCAGTGGTTCGTTGTTGTGGACTTCGCGGCGTTTTTCCTGGGTACGCGTGCCGTTCAAGGCAACCACCGGGCGATCGTGCCATTCAGTACGGATGTCTTCGAAGCGGATGCCCGGCGTGATGGTCCACTTGCCGATATCGACCTTGTTATCGATATAGAACGCGTTGGCCTCGGTGCCCCCGGTGCGGTCCTGGTAGACGTGACCGTCGCTCTGCCCACCCGGCGTCGGCACATTGTTGACCAGGTTCAGGCTGGTGGCCTGCTCATGCATGCCTTCCTTGAGGTAGCGATAGCCCAGGCTGACTTCCTGGGTGCTCGGGCCTACGTCGAACACATGGGACACCCGTGGCTCGATGCCAAAGGTGTAGTAGGTACGCGGATAGGAGCCGATCGTCTTGAGGTCGCGGTTGGCGATGTTGCTGCCGCGGAAGCTGTCGGAATAGTAAGTCAGCACTTCGGCCTGGGTGCGGTCGTCGATCTGGCGGATGTACTTGAAGGACACGTCCTTGCGGCGTCCGCTGAAATTGTCCCAGTCACGCACCGATTGGTACGGGTTGGCATCGAACTGCTTCTGGGTCAGGCCGCCGGGCATGTCGGCGCTGGCGTCGTAGTAGTGGAAGTTCAGCGAGAAGTCGTCTTGATCGGTCGGCGCCCAATGGGTCTTGAAGATCACGTCGTCGATGTCGTTGGAATTGTTGCTGTTGCGGTAACCGTTGCCATTGACCCCGGAGTACAGCAAAGCGGCGCCGATGCCATTGTCGGCGGTGCCGCCGATAAAGGCGTTGTCCACGTGCTTCCAGCCGCCGTGGGCGGAGGTTTGCAGGGTGGTGCCGACTTCCCCGGAGAATTTCTCGGGGATGGCACGGGTCACGAAGTTGATCACGCCGCCGACGTTTTGTGGCCCATAACGCACGGAACCGGCACCGCGCACCACGTCGATACTCTCCAGGTTGCCGGCGGAAATCGGCGCCATCGACAGTTGCGGCTGGCCATAAGGCGCAAACGCAGCCGGCACGCCGTCGATCAGCACGGTAGAACGTGGCGACAGGCGCGACGTCAGGCCACGTACGCCGACGTTGAGGGAAATATCACTGCCGCCAGTGCCGTTGGATTCCTGCACCTGCACGCCAGGCACGCGACGCAGTACGTCGCCGACGTTCATTGCGCCTTGCTCCACCATGGCTTCGCGACGGATCACCGTGCGTGCGCCGGGATGGTTCTGCACCACTTCAGCGTTGGCGTCGCCGAGCCAGTCGCCGACCACCTTGATATCGGTGGCGCCCAGTTCCAGGGGCGAGCCGGCTTCACCGGTGCCGCTGTTCAGCGGGCGCAGGGTCACGGAACCGGCGTCGATCTGGTAGTCCAGGCCGCTGCCTTGCAGCAATTGGCGCAGGGCTTGTTCGGGGGAAAGGTTGCCGTCTACCGCCGGTGCCCGCTTGCCCGCGACCAACTCGGGGCTGAAGAACACTTGCAGGGAAGTCTGCTGGCCCAATTGGCTCAGCGCCGCGCCCAAGGGCTGGGCCTGGATGTGAATGGCGTCGGCGGCGTAGGCCGCAGGCAGCGCGGCACTGACCGCAAGCGCCAGGGCCAGCGGCGCCCAGCGGGAGATTTTATTGTTGTTAACGGCAAGTTTTTTCACGTCGAACCTAGTCCTGTGATCGCAAGAGTATGCGGCTGTTAATGCAAACCAGTTGCAGTTGCAGGAGAAGACGAAGAACTCGAAAAAAACCTGAATGTCAGCGTGAAATAATTTCCTGGCTGCCGTCCGGCAAGGTGCGCAAGGCCACCGGCAGGATATGCGGCAAGGCCTTGAGCAAGGCGTCGGTGTCATTGGCCTTGAACACGCTGGTCAGGCGCAGGTTGCCCACCGCGGGCGTACTGACCCGCAGCGGTTGCTCGCGATAGCGCGAAACCTCCCGCGCCACTTCGCCCAGCGAAGCGTTGTTGAAGACCAGCTTGCCCGTGCGCCAGGCGGTCAATTCTTCAGTGTTCACAGCGTAGGCCGCTGCCACCGATCCTTTGTTGTCGACGTGGGTCCCCAGGCCTGCCGTCAACGTGACCACCTTGTCCGGTGAATGACCTTGCACTTTCACAGTGCCGGCCTCGACCATCACGCGAGTCTGGTCGTCATCACGACGCACATCAAAGCGCGTGCCGGTCACCGTCACCTGCCCTGCCCCGGCGGCCACGACGAACGGCCGGCTGGTGTCATGCTCGACGCTGAACATTGCCTCGCCCTGCTTGAGTTCCACGCCGCGCCGGCCCTTTTCATAATGCACCGCAACCACGCTGCGGCTGTTGAGGTCCATCACCGAACCGTCGGGCAAGGCCACCTGGCGATGTTCACCCAAGCGCGTGCTGAACTCGGCACTGTAGGGTTTTGGATGATCGAGCCCGCTGAACAGGCCCAAGCCCAACGCGACGGCGACCACACTGGCGGCCACCGCGTAACGCAACACGGCGCGGCGCTTGGGCCGTTCCACCGGGGCCTCGCATAACGCCTGCAAGCGGGCCTTGGGCAGCAAGTCGGTGGCACTCCACAGGCCTTGTAGCACATCAAATTCGTATTGATGATCGGGATGCTCGTTGCGCCACGCATCAAAGCGCTGGCGCTCGGCAGCGCTCAACTCGGCGTCTTGCAGGCGCACAAACCATTGCGCGGCTTCGTCTCGGGCACGGTTATCCATCATGGAAGATCCTGTTTCAAAGCGGGCATTCATGGCGCCATCGCGTCCAGGCGGTCGCGCAGATGCCGCAGGGTGCGGATCATATACTTTTCCACCATGTTTTTAGACAGCCCCAGGCGTTCGGCGATTTCCTGCTGGGTGAGCCCCTCGATTTTCTGCCAGATAAAAATCTTGCGACAGTTGAGCGGCAGCTCGGCCAAGGCCCGCTCGATGGAGTCCGCCAACTGGATCGCGTGCATGAAATGCTCCGGGTCGCCGCTGTGGGGCGAGCGCTGATCAAAGGCTTCCAGCGTGATGGCTTCACGCCGGTCTTCGCGTCGATAGGCATCCACTGCGATATTGCGCGCGGTCTGATGCAGGTAGGCGCGCGGTTGCTCCACCTGATCGGATTTCGACTCCAGCACCCGCACAAAGGTGTCATGCGCCAGGTCTTCGGCCTGCTGACGGTTTCTCAGGCGACGCGTCCAGGTTCCGATCAACTCTTCGTAATGTTCGAAAAAGCCTGTTCTGCGGGGCGGCTGAGGGATCATCGCGGGTGCACTGGGGAGGCGGGGCGTGAATAGTAATGCTTCCTATTAAGTGGAGCAATTGCTACCCGTCGCGCACCTGGAAACTAATGCGTGCTGCCCACCTGCTTGAGACGGCTGAGTTTTTCGCGGCTACCACACACGCTCATCTGGCACCATTTGCGCTGCTTGTTCTTGGAGATGTCGAAGAACACCCAATCGCAGTCAGCGGCGCCGCAAATGCGCAATGCGTGCAGATCACCGGACACCAGTAACTGCGTGGCCTCGATGGCCAAGCGCCCGAGCACCATAGCCGTCAGCTCCTGCGCCGTGGTGCAGGGCTTCCACGCCCAGGCAGGTTTGCCCTCCACGGAACGCAGCACCCGCCAGGCAACGCCTTGCTGGAACACCTGGTTGATTTGCTGCAAAGCCTCATCGGGCGCGGCACCCTGTAACGACAACGGATAGAACACCGCGTACAGGCATTCCCTGAACGCAATGATCGCGTCCAGGTCCGGCTGGTAAGCCATGGAGGAGGCAAACACCATCGGTTTGTAGTCGTCAAACTCTCGGGCCGAGATCAACGACGCATGCAATGCCCATTCGAAGAAGAACTGAAAGCTGGTGAGCCGCTCCTCTACGACCTTGAGCGAAGTGCCCGGGCGACGGCCGTTGGTGGTATTGATAAAGTCCAATACCCGGGCCCCACCAATCAGACGGATCGATTTTGCAGTGCCCGTAAAATGTGTCATGCCTGCTCCTGAAAAAACGCGTTCTCCCTGCGATGGCGCAGATTACCCTGTTTTCTCAAGTTGCAGACATTGTCATCCCCGCGCAAAGACAGACGGCTAGGTGCACTCGTCGTTGTGCGCGATCCAATCAAGAATCGTCGCGACCGACTGTTCCACTGAAAGCGTCTGGGTATCCAGGTGCACCTCCGGAAACACCGGGACATCGTAGTGGGAGTCGATACCGGTAAAGTGCTTGATCAACCCGGCGCGGGCTTTTTTATACAGGCCCTTGGGGTCACGTTGTTCGGCGGTTTCCAACAGCGCGTCCACATGCACTTCGACAAAAAACTCATTGCCGATGATCGAGCGCGCGTAGTGCCGGCTGGCCGACGAGGGAGAAATCAGCGCCACGATCACGATCAGCCCTGCCTCCAGCATCAACCGCGCCACTTCGGCGACCCGCCGGATATTCTCGTCACGGTCGCTGTCGGTAAAACCCAGGTCTCGGCACAGCCCGCCACGCACCGAGTCGCCGTCGATAATGGCAGTGATCCGGCCCTGTTCCTGCAGGGCATTGTCCAACGCATCGGCAATGGTCGACTTGCCGGACGCGGAGAGGCCGGTCATCCAGATGACCACGGGGTTATGTTTCATGCCAGAGCGGTGACTGAACGCAAACGCGTGCAGGTTCCGGTGCGGCGTGTCTGGAAAATAACTCATGACTGTTCACCCTCCTTGACCGAAACAGGCTGTTTGCCCAACAGGAACACCATCACGCATTGCACGAACAACAACAGCGCCACCACCCAGTAGACGGTCGAGAACGACCCGGTCAGGTCCTTGGAAAATCCGCCCAGGAAATTGCCGCACACGCCCCCCAGGCCGATCAACACGTTGGCAATGCCAAAGGCCTGGGTCAGCCGACTGACCGGGACGATCTGCCCGATGTAACTGGGCACCAGTCCGAAGATGGGATAAAACGCCAACGCAAACAGAAACGCCGCCAGGTAGAACAAGGGCAGGCTGTTGAAACTGAATACCAGGGTGGCAGCCAGCCCCGCACTCAGGAAACACATCGCCAGCGACGCGCGCACCCCGACCTTGTCGGCAATCCACCCCACCAGGAAGCCCGACGCCATGCCTACCGCGCCGATGGTGGTCCAGATAAACCCGGCATCCTGTACCGACACACCCAATTCATCGCGCAGGAACGGCGCCAGGTAAGTCTGGAACGGCAGCAACGCCATGCCATTGAGAAAGGCGATGGCCCAGGTCAGGTACAACGAGCGGCTGAGCCAGGGCTGGTGGCTGTCAAACGCGGTGGCGCGTTCCCCGGAAAACCCGGTGTCTTGGCTCGCAGCGAAGTTACGCAACAGAAACCAGGCCACCACGCACAGGGCCACCGATATCAGCCCCGCAGTGAGCCAGATCGAGCGCCAGCCACCATTGAGTGTCAGGAACGACACCAGCAAACCGTTGATGAATACGCCGTAGCTGGTACCGCTGGAAATCAGCCCCATGACCCGCGAGCGATTGCCTGGGCTGAAGCCCTTGGTGACGATCTCTGCCAACGGGATGTACACCGAAGCGGAACAGCCGCCGAGCAGGATCAACAGCGCCCCCGACAACCAGATGCTGTTGCTGACACTCAACCCCAGCAGCGCCAGGGACGTCATCACCGTCGACACCAGGCTGATCTTCCACCCTTCGAAAAACCGGCTGATATAACTGGTCACCGATGAAAACAGCAGGAAGCCAATCTGCGCGCCGCCAGTGATCAAGCCCACCGTGGTGTAGTCAAAACCGATGTCGCGGCGCATGTCGACCACCAGGTTGGCGAACAGGTAGACGCCAAAGCCATAGGTGCTGGCCACGAACCCCGTGAGAACCACCGCCAGCACGACGCTGTCCAGTGGCCGGGCATTGCTCTGTACGAGTGTACTCATCAAACCCTCCTTATTCGGCGCGCGCGGTGTGGATGACGAAGTCGCAATCCATCATGTCGTAGTCACGTTCGAAGTCGCCGTAACTCTCATGGTCGGTAAACCCGGACTTGAGCACTTCCCCCTTCAACTCGCCCGGCAACAGGGGATACACCTGCAGCCGGTATTGTTCCGCGTCATCAAAGGAATAGATGAACTCACACAGGTGCTCATCGACCTCTCCCAAGCTGACCGAAGCATTCGTACCGCAGTAATAGTAATTGCCGCTGGCCTTGTAGTTGCCGGCACGAATGGCGAAAAAATTGCGTTGGTCCACGATCAGCAAGCCGCCCGGCTTGAGCAAAGCCCTGAACTTCGCCAGTACCCGCAACCGATCGTGGGCAGCGAAGACATGGCACAACGAACTGCCCAGGCACACCACCGCATCGAACTGGCCAAGCTCTTGGGGATCAAGTGAGTGCCAGTCGCGATAGTGGGACTGAATGTCCAAGCCATGCTTGCGAAAGTTCGCCCGCGCCTTGGTCAGCATGGTGCTGCTGCCGTCCGTGGCCACCACCTCAAAGCCCGCCTGCTTGAGCTGGACGGCATGGAAGCCGCTGCCCGTCGACACGTCGATCACCGACCGCACGCCGTGGCTGCGCAGCAGGTTTTCGAAGAACCCGTCCTCCCCCGCTTTGCGTTTTTCCCAATCGATCAATTCATCCCAGCGCTCGACGAAATCCTCCGAGTACTGCTTGGCATAACTGGCGACGTCGTTGTGCTTGCGCCCCGATATCTGATTCATCACACACCTACCAGGTTGAATTCTTGAAGGACAGGTACTTGCTCGCCAGCTCGCGGGCAAACTCGGCGGACTGCTCGATGGACATGGTGTTCTTGGAATACCCCAGCATCGATTGCATGACAGCCATGCACTGCGGGTTGTAAGTCACCGAACCATCACAATGGATTTCGTCGATGCCATCCTGGCTCTGGCAGATGCTGTTGATGCGCACCGCCTCGTCCTGTGGGCAGGCGTCGGAGAACTGCACCTGGATCTGCCCATCGTGCAGCCACACCGGATACCCACCCGGAAGCCCGAGAGGCCCCGGCGCATGGACCAGAACCGGCACGGGCGAGAACAGCCCTTCGATGACCGTGACGGCAGAGCATGCGGTGAGGAACTGCCCGTCCACTCCGCCCAGGCGACGGAACTCGGATTTCACCGTCGAGAAAATCGCCTCGGCTGGCAGACGCACCACCTCTGGCCGGTCACGCACTTCATACAACAGACGGTAGCTGGCCCGCGCAGGTAACCCACCGCGCGGCACGTAGTGGCTGAAGTAATGCTGGGCATACAGCTGCACTTGCACATCCGCAGGCGCACATTCGAGCAACCGTGCGATGGAGAAACGCACCGCTGGAATCAGGTTGGCCACATTACCCACGCCAATATCCGGCGCCAGGCCGATGCGCGCCAAGATCGGGTTGACCGCATCCGGGAACGCCGCATTCACGGTTTTAGTGGTGATGCCGGAGGCTTTCACCGCCCGCATCAGGCAATGCATCAACGTCAGGTGCATGGGCAGCCAGGGGCCGAACTGGGCCTGGTCGAGCTTCTCGAACGACAGCTTGGGCAGTCCGGTGATCACCCGCCAGGACTGCAGCGACGCGCAGTTCACCAGCATATCCGGGGCTTCTTCACGTAGCAGCTGCGTGACCCTGCCGATATCCGTCAGGTCGGCAACCACGGGCTTGATGTCGATAAACTGGCCCAACTGCGCACACGACAACGTCACCAGGTTGCACAAGCGGATCGTGGCTTCTTCATTGCGCCCCAACACCACAAAGTCGAACGCGTTTTTCGGCCCCAGAATCTTCAGGATCTGCAGGCATAGGTTGCCGGCGCCTACCAGCAGCAGCTTTTTCTTGCGCACCGGAAGGTTCATCGTGGGTAGGCTCCGTTGTCGACCGGAATCACACGGCCGGTGATGTGACGCATCGCATCACCCACCAGCAGCAAGATGACCTCGGCCACGCCACTGGGCAGGATCGGGTCCTTGAGGACTTCCTGGCGGGCGTACTCGGCGCGTCGGTATTCGGGGATGGTGCCGTAGATCGCGGTGTCATGGATCAGCGCCGGGGACACCACGTTCACCCGCACGAACGGCGCGAAGTTCCAGGCGTTGGCCTTGGTCAGGCCGATCACCGCTGCCTTGGTGGCGCCGTAGAGTGCGTCGCAGCTGCCCACTTCACCGGCCACCGAAGCGATGTTGACGATGCTGCGCGGGGCTTCGTGCTTCATCTCCCGTTCGGCAAAGTCTTTGGAGAGGTAGACCAGCGCCTTGAGGTTGACGGTGAGGATCTCGTCTATCTGCTCATCGGAGTAGGCGTAGACACTTTTACCGTGATAAATACCGGCGTTGTTGACCAAACCGTAAATACTTGGATGCCGCTCATACAGTTTTGGAATAAAGCCCTTGATAACGGCCATGTCCGAAAAGTCAGCAATATGCGCTTCAAACACGTCAGCGCCATAGACACCTTGCAGCTTTTTCAAACCCTCGGCATCCTTGTCCGCACCGATAACGAAATAACCCTGTTGAATCGCCAGTTCCACAGTAGCCCGGCCAATTCCGTTGGCCGCTCCGGTAACAATCAACTTTTTCATACAACAATCCCTATTGGCAAAATTCATTCATGCGCGCGTAATACGTACGGTGATATTCGTACATCGCCTTTAAATTCGGATATTGATCAAATAGCTTGATATCAACGTGCGGATTATCTGGAGAAACAATCCGCTCACTGTTTTCCGCGTCGACATGCCAACTACGCCACGTTTTCCATTGTTGGGGACACTCACGTTTCCATGTCATGGCGTGTGGCAGAAACTCTATATTCAAATGGTCACAGAGTTTACGGATCACTCGTTCCGGCTCTGCGGCCAGATCATCCGCATTGATCACATAGGGCACTTTGCCGGTCAGTTTGGTGACCACACAAAATATGTCATACAGTGCTTTATGCCCAATGGCCTGCAAGGGCATATCGGGATGCACCCGATGATGGGAAATAATACTGCTGGCAGGTTCACGAATCAGAAAGATATTGTCCTGCTGCGCGAGAAAGCCAACATCAACTTTCAAATCGTCCAAACAGTGATAACACATGTCTTTATGGAAGACGTTTGCACGCTCACGGGCACTCAGTAGATGCTCTTTTATACCTGGGTAAGTCGTGGGCAAACTGTGATCCCACTCATCCGAAGGAATCGCCGAGTCCTCGGAAAAGGCCATGTGCGCAAAAGGCTCATGGAAGACCTCGAAATCGCCCCGCTCGATAAACACGCGTTCGAGCACCGTGGAGCGCGAACGTGGGTGGGCCCACAACCCGATCATCCGGTTCATGCGATCACCCCAAATTCAGCAGCGAGCAATGCGTTGAATGCGCGCTTGAACGGTGTCGTCACGGGGCAAAGCCGAACGCAGTAATCCGCCAGGCGCCGATGCGCGCTGTTGGCTTCATTGCAGGCATTGATAAAGGCTTCGTGGTTGCCGAAGTCGTACGGCTCGATACTGTCGACAAAATAGGCTTCGTAGAAATACGGGATACGGATCAGCTTCGCGAAGGTCGAGGCCGGGGGTTTCTGGGGCTCCTGCGCGGGTACGACCGGTTTGCCGTGGCTTTCGCGCTCAATCAGGAACTCCACTACGTCCGGCGTCAGTGTGTAGCAGGTCGCGGTTTGCCCGGTCTTTTCCAAGTGCCAGCAATGCTTGTTGCCACGTTCGTCCACATCGACCTTTATGCTGGAAAGCAGAGTCTTGACCGGCACCTTCGAGGCTGCCACCAACGCCTGGATCTGTTCGTAGATCATCAACTCGGCCCAACGCAGATCATCGGCGCTCAAGACAAGGCCACGCTCGGCAGCCTGCAGGGTGAACTCGGGCTGGCAGGCGAAACGCCCAATCATGAACGTGATCACGTACTTGCAGCGGCTGGTGTCGATACCGTTGCTGCGCGCCGTCGCCCTGCCACGCTCGATGGCCTGGATACCGGCCTGGAACTGGGCAACCGTGAAGCAAAAAGTGATATTGATCGAGGCGCCCTGAGCCACCAGTTGCTCGACGGTGGCCATCCCTTCCAGGCTGCCCGGCACCTTGACCATCACGTTCGGCGCCAGGCGCTGCAGTTCCAACCCCCGGGTGGTCATACGCTCGGTGCAACGCACGTCCACCGGGTCAACCTGGGCGGAAATCCAACCTTCGGCCTGTGCCGATTGAACCCACCGCGACTTGAGCGTGGCAGCCCCTTCGACGATGACTTCGTTGTACAGCTGCTTGCGCAACTCATTAGGCGACAGCTTGGCCAGGTTGAAACGTGAAGACCAATACTCGCGCTTTTCGAGGATGACGGCCGTCACCAACCGAGGGTTGGTGGTCGCACTGCACAAGCCCCAGGGCTGGGAGAACTCATCCGGCATCAACGCTTGTATATAGGTCGCGGCCGCCGGGTACTTTTCCAGCAGGTGTTGTTTATACGGCAGGTATACGGCAGGCGATGAATCCCACCACACTTGCGAAGATTGATCGTTGCGTTTGAGCCGTTCCAGGTAATCAAGTGTGTTCACGACGCCTCCTCCCTGAGTCAATTAAAAATGGTCAATACTTCGCGTATGTCGGCAATCGGCAATGCCCCTGCCGCGGCCAACTGCGAGTGCCGATGCGCAGGACCAAAGCCCAACACTTTTATATTGGCCGCTACCGCAGCCTGGATACCCGTCACACTGTCTTCCACCACCAGCGCATCACTCACATCAATGCTGTAAGTCCGGCAGGCCGTCAGGAACACCAAGGGATCAGGTTTCCAACTACCCAATTCATAACAACTGAATATTCGCCCTTCGAAATAAGAAAACAGTCCCGCCAGGCGCAAGCAATGCTCGATCTTGTTACGCGGCGCACTCGAGGCAACGCAGTAAGGCACGTCCAAACTTTCCAGGACTTCCAGCATTCCATCCGTGGCTTTTAAACTGAGTGTCAGTGCGTGCAGCGCCCGCTCACGAAAACGCTGTTCAAACGCGTCGTCCACACTGACATTTAATAATTCCTCAGCTTCGCGCAAACACTCAGCAATCTTGCGCCCACGAAAGTGTTCGATAAAACGTGTGACATCAAGCAGCGTGTCGCCCTGAGCCAGGGCATTAAGCATGGAGATCAATACAGACAGGGTTATTTCTTCACTTTGGACCAGAACACCGTCGCAATCGAAGATAACTAACTTAGGCACGCCAACTAAGGCCGCTGCTTTTACCTGAACTGGTAGTTCCCCTATATCGGCCGAAAGGCACATAGAAATCTCTTATAGGTGGCCCCGCGATGACTTCCGAACTACCAACGGAGCGGGTTGATGTGTGCCTATAAGACACGCGGCGAAAAAGCCTGTCAAACGCTTTTGAGCGGTTTTTTAGTATCTTATGGTTATTTTTTATAGTTCTGTTATTCCATTTTTCACCATGGTTGTAGTCGCTAATTTCACACGGGTGAACTTCCCTTGCGCGCGATCAGTCAGCTACTTGAACTCGCGAATTTAAGGTCGGTGAGCAATGCGTATCTCGTTGGAGCAACAAGTGGCGCTGGTGACCGGTGCCAGTTCCGGAATCGGTGCCGGCGCGGCCAAGGCTCTGGCGCAAGCCGGAGCGGCGGTGGTGCTGAATTACAACAGCCAGGCCGCGCCGGCCGAGGCACTGGCAGAACAGATCAACGCCGAGGGTGGTCGGGCGATTGCCATCGGCGCCAACGTGGCTAAAGAAGAAGAGGTAGAACGGCTTTTTGCCCAGGCCCTCGATGCCTTCGGCCACTTGGACATCCTGGTGGCCAATTCCGGCATGCAGAAGGACGCCAACCTGGTGGACATGAGCCTGGATGACTGGAATGCGGTGATCGGCGTCAACCTCACCGGCCAATTCCTGTGTGCCCGCGCGGCGGTGCGCATCTTCAACCGCCAGGGCGTGCGCGACGGCGTGTCGCGGGCGGCGGGCAAAATCATCCACATGAGTTCGGTGCACCAACTGATCCCCTGGGCCGGGCACGTGAACTACGCAGCGTCCAAGGGTGGCGTGGAGATGTTGATGCGCACCCTCGCCCAGGAAGTCAGTGAGCAACGCATCCGCATCAACGGCATTGCGCCGGGGGCGATTCGCACCGCGATCAACCGAGCCGCCACCGAAGGCGCGGCAGCACAAGAGCTGCTCAAGTTGATTCCCTACGGGCGGATCGGCGACGTGGAAGACGTCGCCAACGCGGTGGTGTGGCTGGCCAGCGATGCGTCCGATTATGTGGTCGGCAGTACGCTCTTTATTGATGGCGGCATGAGCCTGTATCCGGAGTTCCGTGGCAATGGTTGATCTGAACGAACCACAAAGCGCCATCGATGCCCACGGCATCATTGGCGATATGCGCAGTGCCGCATTGGTGAACGACAAAGGCAGTATCGACTTCTTCTGCTGGCCGGAATTCGACAGCCCCTCGATCTTCTGCTCCCTGCTGGACAGCCCCGACGCCGGCATTTTCCAACTTACCCCGGACCTGCCCAACGCGCGCCGCGAACAGATCTACCTGCCCGACACCAACGTGCTGCAAACCCGCTGGCTCAGCGACGAGGCCGTGGTAGAGATCACCGACCTGTTGGCCATCAGCGAAGAGATCGACGACTTGCCGCTGTTGATCCGCCGGGTGCGGGTGGTCAGCGGCAAGGCCGATATCCATCTGCGCTGCGCGGTGCGCCATGACTACGCGCGCACGCCCACCCAGGCCACCCGTGACAATGGCACGGTGTGTTTCAGCGCCGAAGGCCAACCCGGCCTGCGTTTGTCCAGCAGCCATCCACTGCAGCTCAAAGACGGTGCAGCCGTGGCCAGCTTCACCCTGGAGCAGGAAGAAGGTGCCGAATTCGTCCTCGGCGGTCAGGAGGATGAACGGGTGGACAGCAGCTGCACGGACCTGGCGTTGGCCCACACCTTGAAGTTCTGGCGCGGCTGGATCGCGCAATCGAACTACCGTGGGCGCTGGCGCGAAATGGTCAACCGCTCGGCCCTGGCGCTCAAGCTTCTGACGTCACGCAAACACGGCGCGATCATCGCCGCTGCCACTTTCGGCCTGCCGGAAACGCCCGGCGGCGAACGCAACTGGGACTACCGCTACACCTGGATCCGCGACGCATCCTTCACCGTCTACGCCTTCATGCGCCTGGGGTTTGTCGAGGAAGCCAACGCCTATATGCGCTGGCTCAAAGGCCGTGTGAGTGACTGCTGTGGCCAGCCGACCAAGATCAATATTCTCTACGGCATCGACGGGCGCCAGGAACTGCCGGAAGCCGAGTTGGAACACTTCAGCGGCCATGGCGGCGCCAAGCCGGTACGTATCGGCAACGAAGCCTTCGACCAGATCCAGCTGGACATCTATGGCGAGCTGATGGATGCGGTGTACCTGGTCAACAAGTACGGCGAGGCGATCTCCCATGAAGGCTGGAAACACACCGTGGAGGTGGCTGATCAAGTCTGTGAAATCTGGAACACCAAAGACGTGGGCATCTGGGAGATGCGCGGCGAGCAGCATCACTTCCTGCACTCACGACTCATGTGCTGGGTAGCACTGGACCGGGCCATCCGCTTGGCTTCCAAGCGTTCGCTGCCGGCGCCGTTCGCACGCTGGGACCAGACGCGCCAAGCGATCTACGCCGACATCTGGAGCAACTTCTGGAACGAAGAGCGCGGGCATTTCGTGCAGCATACCGGCACCACCGCGCTCGACGGTTCGATGCTATTGATGCCGTTGGTGAGGTTTGTCGCGGCCACCGACCCGCGCTGGCTCTCGACCCTGGAAGCCATCCAGAAAAGCCTGGTGCGCGACGGCATGGTCTACCGCTACCGCAACGACGACAGCCAGATCGACGGCCTGCAAGGCACCGAAGGCGCATTTGCGGCCTGCTCGTTCTGGTATGTCGAATGCCTGGCCCGCGCCGGACAAGTGGAAAAGGCCCACCTGGAATTCGAGCAACTGCTGCGCTATGCCAACCCCCTGGGTTTGTACGCCGAAGAATTCGACAATCAGGCCCGTCACCTGGGTAACACGCCCCAGGCCTTGAGTCACCTGGCGTTGATCAGCGCGGCGACGTTCCTGGACCGCAAGCTCAGCGGGGAGAAAACCACCTGGCAACCCTGAAGTGGCCTGTGCACAATGGGCAGCCCCTCGACCACGGACAGGAACGCCATGCGCCAGGTACTGCTGATCATCGATGTGCAACCCTCCTTCAACCCGCCCGCGTGGCTGGTGGACGGCATCAATGCCCTGCTGGGGCGCATGCCGTCAGTCGCCACCGTGGAGCGCCACGACGAGAGCGTCACGCCCTTCGCCCGGCAACTCGGCTGGCAACCGGCGCCGAACGACCAGAGCCTGGTGGCCGCCGACCGCATCTTTATCAAACACGGCTATGCGCCAACACCCGAGACCGTCGCCTACCTCAAAAGCCTCGCGCCGCAACGCGTGCTGGTGTGTGGTATCCAGACCGACACCTGCGTGCTGGCGGCCGGGTTTGCGCTGTTTGACGCAGGATTGCAGCCGACCTTGATCAGCGATCTGACGGTGGGTTCGTCGCTGGATCGGTCGGGGCAGTTGGGGGTGGATCTGTGGCGGCATCATTTCGGGAAGGTGGTTGATCGGGACCAGGTCGCTGCCACCTTATGACCCCCTTCCCCACCCTGCGCACGCCACGCCTGCAGTTGCGGGAATTAGTGGCTCAAGATGCCCAGGCGCTGTTCGCCATCTACCGCGATACCGACAGCATGCGCTGGTTCGGCGCTGACCCGATGACCGAAATCAGCCAGGCACAAGCCCTGATCGAGACCTTTACTCAATGGCGTACCCAGCCTAACCCGGGCACTCGCTGGGGGCTGGAGTTCAAGGGCAGACTGATCGGCAGTTGTGGCTTATTCAAGTGGAACCGTGGATGGAACAGTTGCGCGCTGGCCTGCGAGCTTGCACCCGACTTCCGAGGGCAAGGCCTGATGAGCGAAGCCCTGCGTGGAACACTGGAATGGGGTTTCATGCAGATGCACTTGCACCGTGTCGAAGCGCTGGTTCATCCACACAACCACGCGTCCCGCGCGTTGCTGGAGCGTCTGGGCTTCAAAGTCGAAGGAAAACTGCGAGAAGCCGGATTCTGGAACGGCCAGCGGCATGACCTTGAGGTGCTTGGGCTACTGGCGCAAGAATGGTCGGACATGAAAAAGCAAGGTATATAGCGGTATCTGAAGCGCACATTCCATTCGGTATTCAAGGAAAGAATATGACCTCACGCATCCGCCATGCTGTTGAACCTCACATTCACTCCCGACAAAGCCAAGTACATCAATCAGACGATAGAAACTGAAGAATTAAGGAGCAAGGACGCATGGTCGATCTTCATCAGGAATTCGAAAAAAGCGTGTTCTTCCATCAGGCACGTATTGATCGGCGCTCTGCCGATGCTCTGATTGGTATCACCGCCGGTTTGACCGCCGATGGAAAAATCAATCAGTTGGAGGCCGAGTTTCTCAAGAGCTGGATAGAAAACCACCTGGTACATCTGGAAGATCCCGTGGTGAATATTCTGTACCAACGCCTCGCTGACATGTTGAGCGATGGGGTGTTGGATGAAGATGAGTCAGTCGAATTGTTAGAAATACTGCATCAGTTTGCAGGGCTTCCCGTCGGGGCGCCTCAACGCACTGCAAACGTCAGCAGCCTACCGCTGAATGATCCGATTCCCGAACTCGACTGGCTCGATAGGGTGTTTCTGTTTACAGGGGTCATGGCTTACGGGCCTCGAAAAGACTGCGAATCGCTCGTCACCGAACGCGGCGGCGTGATCGGTAATTCGGTCAGTAAAAAGGTGCACTTTCTGGTGGTGGGCAGCATCGGTAATGAGCAATGGCTGCACAGCTCCTACGGGACCAAAATCAAAAAAGCCGTGGAGTTGCGAAACAGCGGTGTGCCCATCGCAATCATCAGCGAAACCCATTGGCAGCAGGTGTTGTTCGGTTGAAACCTATTGTCTCCGTGCTCATACACGTCCCGGACTGGCGCGTAGCCACGCAGTGGTACTGCGCGGCCTTTCCACTGGCGACACGCATCTACCACCAGCCGGATGATTTTGGCCATCTGGATGTAGAGGGCGTGGCTATCGAAATCGTCAACGCCGATAGCAAGGTCGCCTGCGGAGCCGCCGGGTCGGTTGTGTATTGGCGGGTAGAAGACTTGCCACAAACAGTGCAACGGCTGGAGAAACTGGGGGCAATCCTGTATCGCGGACCAATGGCGATTGAAGGAGGGGATCGGATTTGCCAGGTGCGCGATCCGTGGGGCAATTGCATCGGGTTGCGCCAGCTCGGTCTAGACAAGTAAGCCCACTGCCGCAAATCCCACCCCTACCCGTCACGGCTTTCGGCTAGAGTTCCAGTCTCTCTGGCCAGCCGATGAACGCTCACCATGACCATGACCATTACCGCTCCGCTGCTCTACGTGCGTACGCCCATGCTCGATATTGCTTACGAAGCCCACGGCCCTCTCGACGGTGAGCCGGTGATCCTGCTGCATGGTTTCCCCTATGACCCGCGCGGCTATGACGCGATGGCGCCGGTACTGGCCGAGCGTGGCTACCGGGTACTGGTGCCGTACCTGCGCGGTTACGGCCCGACGCGGTTTATTAACGAGCAGGTGATGCGTTCCGGGCAGCAGGCGGCGTTGGGCAAGGATCTGCTGGATTTCATGGATGCATTGGCGATCCCGCAGGCCACCCTCTCCGGCTACGACTGGGGTGGGCGAGCCGCGTGCATCGTTGCGGCATTGTGGCCCGAGCGGGTGCGCGGGTTGGTGACCGGGGATGGCTACAATATCCAGGACATTGCCAAATCCCTCAAACCACGGGGGCCTGTGACGGAGCATCGCTTGTGGTACCAGTTCTACTTCCATACCCAACGCGGCGTAGACGGGTTGACCGCCAACCGTGGCGAACTGTGCAAGTTGCTGTGGGCGCTTTGGTCGCCCTCCTGGGCCGAGGGGCCGAGCCTGTATGACCAGACGGCGCCGTCGTTCGATAACCCGGATTTTGTCGAAGTGGTGATTCACTCCTATCGCCACCGTTTCATGTATGCCCCCGGTGACCCGGCGCTGGAAGCCATCGAGCAGGCGCTGGCGTTGCAGCCGCCAATTTCGGTACCGAGCATTTCGCTGTGCGGTGCCGATGATGGCGTGGGCCCGCCGCCTGAAGTGGATGATGATGTCGAGCATTTCAGCGGGTTTTACCGACGCCAGGTGCTACCGGGCGTGGGCCACAACATCCCTCAGGAAGCGCCGCAGGCCACGCTCGACGCACTGCTGGAATTGCTGGGCGAAAAGCGTTCGCGGTAAGCCTGGGGGGTGACCGACAAGGCGCGCAGGAAGCTGCGACGCAGGGTCTCTTCGCTGCCAAAGCCACACTGCACGGCGATGCGTTTGATCGATACTGGGCTGTCAGCCAACTGCCGGCGCGCGGTTTCAACGCGGATCAATTCGACGGCGCGTGCCGGGGTCTGGCCGGTTTCGGCGCGGTAGTGGCGTACAAAGCTGCGTTCGCTCATGCCGGCTTGGGCGGCCAGGGTCGAGATGCTCAAATCCAGGGTGAGGTGTTCGGCGATCCAGGCGTGGAGTTCGGCAAAGCGGCTGTCGTCTTTTTGCAGGGACAGGGTCACGCTGAATTGGGACTGGCCGCCGGGACGCTTGAGAAAAACCACCAGGTGCCGCGCCACTTCCAGGGCTACAGCGCGGCCCAGGTCTTCTTCCACCAGCGCCAGGCACAGGTCGATGCCAGCAGTGACGCCGGCAGATGTCCAGACGGCGCCTTGCTGGATGAAGATCGGGTTGGACTCCACCGTCAACGCCGGGAATTTTCGCGCCAGTTCTTCGCAACGCGTCCAGTGGGTGGCTACGCGACAGCCATCGAGCACGCCGCTGGCGGCCAGCAAAAACGCGCCGGTACACACCGAGGTCATGCGCCGGGTATGCCTGGCTTTCTCGCGCACCCACTCCACCAGCGCCGGGTCTTCGGCGGCGCCGTATACACCCCAGCCACCGGCGATTACCAACGTATCGCACGGCGCATCGACGGCGGGCAGCGGCTGGGCCAGCAGTGCCAAGCCAGCCGACGTCATCACCGGCTCCGCTTGCGCGGCGATCACCGACACGGCGTAAGGCAACGGCAGGCCGCGTTGACGCGCCAGGTCATTGGTGGAGGCGAACACCTGTAAAGGCCCGGTGACATCCAGCACCTGGGCGTTATCGAAAGCGAGTACGTGGACGATTCTGGGCATGATTGGCGTGATTCGTGGGTTCAATGGCGTATTCGCCAAAGCCTAGGCCTCTAGAGTGAAGCCGTCCACCCCTTTGACGGAGCGCTATTCATGACCTTGCAGATTGGCTTTGTGTTGTTCCCCGGCATCCAGCAACTGGACCTCACCGGTCCTTATGACGTGTTGGGTTCGTTGCCGGATGTGAAGTTGCACCTGGTGTGGAAAGACTTGGAACCGGTCACTTCCAGCACCGGCCTGGTGTTTACACCGACCATGACCTACGCCGACTGCCCGCGCCTGGATGTGATTTGCGTGCCCGGAGGCTCAGGTGTTGGGGCGCTGATGGAAGATCCGCTGACGTTGGACTTCCTCAAGGTACAAGCTCAGACCGCCCGCTATGTGACGTCGGTGTGCACCGGCTCGCTGGTGCTCGGCGCCGCCGGTTTGTTGCGCGGCCGCAAGGCGACCACACACTGGGCTTACCACGACCTGCTCGCCCCGCTCGGTGCAATTGCGGTGCAAGAACGCGTGGTGCGTGACGGCAACCTGCTGACCGGTGGTGGCATCACTGCCGGCATCGACTTTGCCCTGACGTTGGCTGGCGAGTTGTACAGCGAAGCGGCGGCGCAACTGGTGCAATTGCAGATTGAATATGCGCCGGCACCGCCGTTTGATTCCGGGCGTCCGGACACGGCGCCCCAGCATGTGTTGGAGGAAGCCAACAAGCGTACGGCTGAATCGCGCAGGGTGCGTGGGGAGATCGTTGCGCGGGCTGCGGCTCGGTTGGGGTGATTCTGTATAGCACCTGTGGATACTGCAAAAGCGATGTTTGGGTCGGGGCGGGGGACATATCCGTTATTTGGGTAACGGCTGATATAGGTTCCGCCCTTACGGCGGGTCACTTTTGGAAAAGAGCCCCAAAAGTAACCAAAACGCTCTTGCCCCAACACTCGGCACCTCGCCTAGGCTCGGTGTGCCCTCACTCCGGCTTGAATCCGTGGGCCGCCGCGATGGGCCATCCCTGGCCCAGCGCGGCTAACCCGGCGTCCTGCCGGGTTACCCACGGATTCAAGCCTGCGTTCGGCCAGCGTGTTTGACGGGGCGCCTCAGATCAAGATCAAGAGCGACTCGCTTCGCATCGTGGATACGCGGTCCTTGTAGGAGCCGGCTTGCCGGCGAAAAACGTGAGAGCGCCGCGTTCATCCAGACACCCCACGTCATCGTTAACGACCATCGCCGGCAAGCCGGCTCCTACAGGACCGCGTTTGTCTCTGCGTTTGCTCTACACCACTCAAGCCGGCTGTCAGGCCGCTGTGCTTTTGATTTTGATCTTAGGCGCCCCGTCAAACACGCTGGCCGGAATTCGGCAGGGATTTGGGGGGTAAACCGGCAGGGATGCCGGTTTAGCCGCCCCGCGCCATGGATGGCGCGTGGCGGCGGCCCCCCAAATCACTGTCGGATTACGGGCATACCGAGCCTAGGCGAGGTACCGAGTGTTGGGGCAAGAGCCCTTTGGTTACTTTGGGGCTTTTCCAAAGTGACCCGCCGTAAGGGCGGAACCAATACCAGCCGTGACCCAAACAACGGATATGTACTCAGGATGGCCGGGACATCACCGCCAAACGCACCGCCAGCACCGCCAGCACCGTCGCCAACCCCCACTTCTGCAGCCAGGCACCTTTCGAGCGCCTGGCAAAAAACCGGCTGAGCGCTCCACCAAACACCCCCAGCAGCACATGAAACACCGCTGCAATCAAAGTCAACACGCACCCCAGCACCATCAACTGCACCGCAATAGACCCCGCCTCCGGCCGTACAAACTGCGGCAAGAACACCAGAAAAAACAGCAAAGCCTTGGGATTGAGCAAGCTGTTGAGCATGGCTTGCAGAAACACCCGCCCCAAGGGCACACGACTGACATGCACAACGTCGCCTCCAGCATTTTTCTGCAACGTCTTGAACACCAACCACAGCAAGTAGACCACCCCGGCATACCGGATCAGGTCAAAGGATGGCGGCCAACTGGCAACCAACGCCGTCACCCCGGTAGCAGTCAAGGCCGTCAGCAACAGGTCAGCGACGCCGATGCCCAAGGCCGACGCCATCCCACCACGCCAGCCGTGGGTCACGCCATGGCTGATCACAAAGGCCATGTTCGGCCCCGGCGATAGCAGCAACAACAGCACAGCTCCGGAAAATACCGCCAGGGTCGCAAGGTCGATCATGCTCAAAGCCATCCACCGGAAAAAGCCTGCAGATTAATCGGTGTCCCTGTAGCGGACAAAAAATTGTGCTGGATACAATGCTCTGTGGTAACTGCGAATGACCACGCGACTACAACACTGCCGACACTGCCTCGCGGGGCAACTTCTACCGTGACCCGCATCATTTCCTAGTTACTGCTCCAGACAACTTCCCTGCAGACGAAAGCCCAGCAGACAGGGCACTTAGTGCGCCCTGCCAATCCCTGCCTGTCCCCCTTTCCCACCTCGTTTCGAAAAAGGTTTTTCCATTAAGCAGGAAAAATCTCACATTTGTTCCTACACTCAAAAACACAGCTGATGACCGAGTGTTCAGACAAGGAACGTCAATAAAATGCCGAAAAAAAGACTCATCAACCTGTCTAGCATGCCACCTCCGCACCATAGTCAATTCATTGACTGAATACAGTAAGGGAACACTCCTTTAGTCACTACCCCCGCAAAATCCCTTCAAATGGATAGCTGCATTTGGAATGGAAAGTTGCGTATTACCCAGAGTAGCCGGTTTGATCTGAGCTCTAAAGCAGTCTGCTGCTTTATTGAACACACCCTCAAACAGCGAAGTCTGGAGTGCAATGAGGGATGTTTTTATGCGAGAGAAGTCGTCCGTCGACAGTTTGTTTCTAACACGCGCCGGTTTTGTTGAGTTCTTTGTTGTTTTCGTCAAGTTGATCCATGGCCTGACGGCCATTTTGCCCCCACTGGTCCTGGTGCTCTTCCTGGACCCGATGGACCCTGAGCTGCGCGCCCATTTCCTGGGGCTGCTGGTGTTTTTCGCGGTCCTGAC
Source organism: Pseudomonas sp. FH1 (assembly GCF_000510895.2). NCBI lineage: Bacteria > Pseudomonadati > Pseudomonadota > Gammaproteobacteria > Pseudomonadales > Pseudomonadaceae > Pseudomonas > Pseudomonas sp. FH1. Next base: position 34,121 of record NZ_AOHM01000045.1, on the reverse strand, counting down.
CATTATTCTGTTCCAGGCCCTGGGCATCTATTCCGAAGAATTGTTCAGCAACCGGCTGCGCTTGAAAACCAAGATCAAGGCCTGGACGGCGGCCTTTTGCATCCTGCTGTTCATGTACCAAATCCTGCAGTTCTTCCCACAGTTGACCCCGCGCAACCTAGTGACCTGGTACGTCGCCAGCCTGGCGCTGTTCTGCCTTGAACGCCTGGTGATGTTGCGCCTGTACCGTCGGCTGATGCGGTCCGGCAAATACCTGCAACGCACGGTGATCCTGGGCTTTACCGACACGGCCGTGCACGTCGCTGATCACTTGCAGCGCAACGGCGATATCCGTTCCGGCCTGATCGGTTTCATCGACGACCGCACCGAGCGCATTCCCAAGGAACTGAGCAACCTGCCGTTGCTGGGCAACACCCGCGACCTGGAAAAACTGATCCGCGCAGAGCAGGTCAATCAAGTGATGATCTGCCTGCCCTGGGCCGCCGAGCAGCGCATCCACGGTTTGGTCAACCGCCTGCGGCAGTTGTCTGTCAACGTGATGCTGGTGCCGGACATGGCCGCCCTGCGCTACGGCCACAGCAAGATTACCGACGTGGGCGGCATCCTGATGTTCAACACTTCGCAACTGCCGCTGCGCGGCTGGTCGCCGGTGATCAAACGCTGTGAGGATTTGCTGCTCGCCAGCCTGGCCTTGGTCGCGCTGTCGCCGGTGATGCTGGCAACGGCGATTGCGATCAAGCTCGACTCCAAGGGCCCGGTGCTGTTTCGCCAGAATCGCTACGGCTACAACGACAATGAAATCCGCGTGTTCAAGTTCCGCTCGATGTACACCGACCAGAGCGACTTCACCGCCGAACGCCAGACCACCCGCGAAGATCCGCGCATCACCCGCGTGGGCCGCATCATCCGCAAGACCAGCATCGACGAGCTGCCGCAACTGTTCAATGTGCTGCTGGGCAACATGTCCATGGTCGGCCCTCGCCCGCATGCCACGGCGACCAAGGCGGCCGGCATTCCCTTTGAAGTGGCGGTAAGCGAGTACAGCTCACGGCACCGGGTCAAGCCGGGTATCACCGGCTGGGCGCAGATCAATGGTTACCGGGGCGAGACCGACACCCTGTTCAAGATCCAGAAACGTGTCGAGTACGACCTGGAGTACATCTCCAAGTGGTCGGTGTGGTTTGACTTGTACATCGTCTTCATGACGGTCCCGGCCGTCCTTTCCACCAAGGAAGTCTATTGATGAATACCCTCAACGGATTAATTCCCTGCATCATTTCCGGTGGTTCGGGCACGCGGCTGTGGCCGGTGTCCCGGCAGAACATGCCCAAGCCGTTCATGCGCATGCGCGACGGCCAGAGCCTGCTGCAAAAAACCTTCCAGCGCGCCGCCAAATTGCCCGGCGTGGAAAGCGTGTTGACGGTGACCAACCGCGACCTGCTGTTCCGCACCCTGGATGACTATCGCCTGGTCAATAAGGCCCACCTGCCCCTGGACCTGTTGCTGGAGCCGTTCGGCCGCAACACGGCGGCGGCAATTGCCGTGGCAGCGTTGCACGTGCAGGAACACTTCGGCGGCGACGCGCAGTTGCTGGTGATGCCCGCCGACCATTTGATCCTCAACGAGGTGGCGTTCGCCGAAGCCGTGACACAAGCCCGCGACCTGGCCGAGGCTGGCTACCTGGTGACCTTCGGCATCCAGCCGGATCATCCGGAAACCGGCTTTGGCTACATCGAGCAAGGCGAGCCGTTGAGCACGGGCAACCGGGTCAAACGCTTCGTCGAAAAACCCGACCTGGCCACTGCCCAGGCCTACCTCGACGGCGGCAAACACCTGTGGAACGCCGGCATGTTCTGCTTCAAGGCCAGCACGCTGGTGGACGAACTCGCCGCCCATGCGCCCGACGTGCTCGAAGCCGCCCGCGCCGCGCTGGACCACAGCCAGAGCCTGCAGAACAAGACCTCGCGCCAGCGCGAACTGGACTCGGAGGCCTTTGGCAGCGCGCCGGATATTTCCATCGACGTGGCGCTGATGGAGAAGTCCAAGCAAGTCGCCGTGGTGCCCTGCGACATCGGCTGGAGCGACATCGGTTCCTGGGAAGCCCTGCGCCAGCTCACCCCCAGCGACGCCCATGGCAACCAGGTCAATGGCGAAGCGATTCTGCATGACGTACACAACTGCTACATCGACTCGCCCAAGCGCGTGCTCGGTGCCGTGGGCGTGCGTGACCTGATCATCGTCGACACCCCGGACGCCCTGTTGATCGCCGACGCCCACCGCAGCCAGGATGTGCGCTACATCGTCGCCGAGCTCAAGCGCCAGAACCATCCGGCGTACAGCCTGCACCGCACGGTCACCCGGCCGTGGGGCACCTACACCGTGCTGGAAGAAAGCAGCCGCTTCAAGATCAAGCGCATCGTGGTCAAGCCCCAGGCGTCGCTGTCGTTGCAGATGCACCACCACCGCAGCGAGCACTGGGTGGTGGTCAGCGGTGCGGCGCAGATCACCAACGGCGAGCGCGAATTCCTGATCAACGCCAACGAGTCCACCTACATCCCCGCCGGGCACAAACACCGCCTGACCAACCCCGGCATCATCGACCTGGTGATGATCGAGGTGCAGAGCGGCGAGTACCTGGGCGAGGACGACATCGTGCGCTTCGACGACATCTACGGGCGCGCCCCGGCTGAAGTGAAAAAATGATATGCGTACGTCTCTGATCATCCCGACCCGTAACGCCTCCAGCCACCTGGCACGCCTGCTGCCGGCGCTGCGCATGCAAACCCTGCAACCTCACGAGATGCTGGTGGTGGACAGCGCCTCCAGCGATGACACCGTGGCGCGCTTTCGCGAGTTTGGCGCACGGGTCGAGGTGATCGACGCGCGCGACTTCAACCACGGCGGTACGCGGCGCTGGGCTAGCCAACAGGTAGGCGGCGATGCACTGATCGTGATGACCCAGGACGCGATTCCCGCCACCCCCGAGACCTTCGCCAACCTGCTCGCCGAATTGCAGCAGGACCCACTCAACGGCGTGGCGTATGGCCGCCAGTTGCCCCACCCCGATGCCGGTGTGCTGGGTGCGCAATCGCGGCACTTTAACTATCCGGAACAGAGCCGCAGCAAGAGCCTGGCCGATGCGCCGGAGTTGGGCATCAAGACCTGCTTCAGTTCCGACTCGTTTTCCGTGTACCGGCGCAGCGTGCTGGAAGCAGTGGGCGGTTTTCCAGCGGATGTGATCGGTAGCGAAGACGCCTTTGTCGCTGCGCGCATGCTGCTTGAAGGCTACAAGGTGCGCTACGCCGCCACGGCGCGGGTGCATCACTCCCACGATTACAAACTCATGGATGAGTTTCACCGCTACTTTGATATCGGCGTGTTCTACGGCCGCGAACCGTGGATCAAACAGGCTTTTGGCGACGCGGGGGGCGAAGGCAAGCGCTATGTGCTGGCCGAACTCGCGGCCTTGCGCAAAGCCGGGGCCTTGCACCGCGTCCCCGAAGTGCTGGTGCGCAGTGCATTCAAACTGCTCGGCTACCGGCTGGGCCATCTGGAGCGTCGCCTCCCCCTCGCCCTCAAGCGGCGCATCAGCATGTTTCCCGGTTATTGGAGGTGAGCATCATGACCTACAGGAAGTCCCCCTTGATGAAACGAACCCTGCTCGTCGTGGCCATGATGGCCCTGGCCGCCTGCAATACGCCGGCACGCATCGTCCCGCCCGACGGCAAGACCGTCGAGGAAGGCAAACGCGCCCTCGAGCAGCTTGCCCAGCTGCCGCCGGCGGTGGAACGCATCCGCATCGGCGACCAGTTGCGCATCGTGCGCGATGCCGGCGAAATGCCGACGCTGTCGGCGTTCAACGTCAGCACCATTTATGAGCTGACGCTGTACACGGTGCAGACCGACGGCAAGATCAACTACCCGTTCCTGGGGCCGGTGCAGGTCGCCGGTCGCCAGCCTTCGGAACTGGCCACGGAGTTGACCGGCAAACTCGCACCCATCTACCGCGAACCGCGCGTGACGGTGAACATCAACCAGGCGCCGGGCAGCTCGATCATCGTCGGCGGCGCGGTGAATAACCCGACGGCGGTGCAGCTCGGCACGGCCAACACCCTGGAGCAGGCCATCCTCGGTGCCGGCGGGGTCAGCGCGGCGGGCAACGCGAGCATGGTCGCCCTGCTGCGCGAAGACGCCCAGGGCGCGTATCGCGCGTACTTCCTGGACTTCAGCCAACTGCTCAAGACCGGCCCCAACGGCCGCAAACCCGTGCGCCTGCAACGCGGCGATGTGGTGTTCGTGCCCAAATCCAACGTGGGCGAGCGCATCCAAGGGGTGGATACCTACATGAACCAACTGATCCCGTTCACCAAGTCCATTGGGGTGGGCTACAACTACACCCGAACCAGCGGCGGCAATAACTAAAGGAGCGACATCCCATGATCGAGATCCGTTCTTTTCGTGATCTTCTGCGCTTGTTCTTCATCTTCCGGCACGAGTTCAAACTCGCGGCGATTGCCGCGCTGGTGATCATCCTGCTGGGGGCGTTCCTGCTGCCGGCCAAGTATGAATCCACCGCGCGGCTATTGGTGAAACCGGGGCGTGATTCGACCTTGCCCATCGAGATCAGCAACCGCCAGGCGCTGGTGATGCCCAGCACCCAGCGCGACCCGATTGTCGACGAGGAGCGCCTGCTCACCGGCCGGCCCATCGTGCGTGCGGTGGCCGAGCATTACCTGGAAGTGATCGAAAACGCGCCGCCGCCAGAGGGCTTCTGGAAGCGCACCAAGTACTACGTCAAGAGCGGCGTGGGGGCAGTGTTCGACGGCGTGCGCGTGGTCATGGAAACCGTGGGTATCGTTGAGAAAACCACCCCGGTCGAACGCCTGGCCGCCGGCCTGGAGAAGAACTTCGAGGTGAGCCACGCCGCCGGTTCCACGGTGATGGACATCACGTTCAAGTGGAGCGACCCGGAAATCGCCCAGGCGGTGGTCAAGGATTGGGTCGAGACCTACATCAACGAGCGCACCGAGGCCTTGGGCCGCAAGAGCCTTTATGCCTTCTATGAAGGCCAGGTGGCCAACAGCGCGACCGAGATCAAGAGCTACAAGGAACAGATCCTCACCCACCTGAACGAGATCGGCGCGGCGAGTATCACCGACCGCCTGGAAGACTTGTCCGAGCGCATCAACGTGCTGCGTGGCGAGACCTTCAATACCACGCGGCTGATCGCGTCCTCCGACAGCGCCATTGCGAGCACGCGCACCCAGCTCAAGGGCCAGCCCAAGGAAGTCACCACGGTCCGCCAGATCGCACTAAACCCGCAGCAGCAGGATTTGCGTCGCCTGCTCAACCAGAAGCTGCTGGAAAAGGCCGACATGATGCGCACCTACACCGACAACGCGCCGCCGGTCAAAGCCCTGGACGCGTCGATTCGGGCGATGCAGGTGCAGGTCAACAGCGAGGCCAGCACCGTGCAAGCCTCGGAGAACCGTGCGCCGAACACCCTGGAAATCCACTTGCAGCGCGTGTTGCTGGATGAAACCAGCAACAACCTGGCGCTGCGCACCCAACTGGTTCAACAGCAGAAACAACTGGTGAACCTGGAAGCGCAACGCAAAGAGGCCCTGGAGATTGAACCGGAGCTGGCCCGCCTCTCCCGCGAGCTGAACACCACCGAGCGCAACTACGCGCTGTACGTGGATAACCTGGAAAAATCGCGCATCGACCGCGAGCTGGACAACAGCCAGATCAGCAACATCGCGGTGATCGAAGAAGCCACCCTGAACCCGGGTCGTATCTTCCCGAAAACCCTGGTGATGCTGGTGTTGGCGATCCCGTTTGCCATCGTGGTCGGCCTGCTGGTGATCTACCTGTGCTACCTGCTCGACCAGCGCATTCACGACGGTGGCCTGGTGGAACGCAAATTCGGCCTGCCCCTGTGGACCACCCTGCCGGAGCTGGACACCTCCACCGCGCAAAGTACCAACGCGTTCAATGCGAGCATCTACCGCTTGTACAGCCTGCTGCAGCCCGACCGCATTGCCGAACAAGGCCTGACCCTGGGCCTGACCTCGGCGCGCCACGGCGAAGGGGTGACCTTTGTGGTGGAGCAACTGCGCCAGTTGCTGCATGAAAACGGTGTCAATGTGCGGGTCGGCGGGCTGGAAGCCGCAGCGCCGGGTGAAGTGGTGCTGCTCGACGCCTCGGCCCTGCTGGACAACCGCGAGGCGTTCGTCAACCTGCGCCGCGCCGACCTGATCGGCCTGGTGGTGGAAGCGCGCAAAAGTACCGTGCCAGTGGTGGAACATGCGCTGTCGATCCTCAACACCGCGTTTGGCAAGGTGGACGGCATCATCATCAACCGTCGCAAGTTCGAAGTGCCGGGCAAAGTGCTGCACACCATCGGCAAATACCGGGGAGCGTTCTGATGCGTATCGCCCTGCTCGCGCCCTTGCCGCCGGAAAAGAACGGGATCGCCGACTACGCGAACCATTTCCGCACGGCACTGGAACAACTCGGCGTGACGGTGCTGACACCGTTGGCCGGGGTGGCGGGCAATTCCGAGGCGATCCGGCACGCCATCGCGGCGTTCGACTGGCAGTCCGTCGACCTGGTGCACGCCGAGTTGGGCGGTGGGCGGCTGGGGGAATTCCTGGCCTTGCGTGAACTGCGCAAGGCTTACCCGCAGCTGCCGTTGACCGCCACCGTGCATGACCCGGAGCGCATCGTGTGGCGGCGTGAACACCTGCCCTTCCCCTTGAACCTGATGGAACGTTTGCCGAGCCCGTTGCCCCAGGCGGCAGTGGTGCTGGCCGACCCGCTGACCCTGCGCGAAGAACGCCAAGTCGCCAAGGGGCTGACCCGGCTGGTGACCCTCACCCGCCTGGGCGCCGACTGCTTGACCGAGCGCATGCAACTGCCGGCCGGCAAAGTCGCGGTGATCAACCACGCCAACCTGGCAATTGCACCGGCGCCTCTACCGACACTGGACACCCTGCGGCTGCTGTATTTCGGCTTTATCTACCGTGGCAAAGGCATCGAAGATCTGGTGCAAGCCTTGGCGGATGTGTTCAAGCAAGCCCCCGAATTGCGCGACCGCGTGCGCCTGACCCTGGCCGGCGGCACGGCCGCCGAAATGGCGTTTGGCGCGGGCGGCAATTACCTGGAACAGTTGAACGCACAGATCGCGGCACTGGGCCTGACCGACGCCATCGACTGGCGCCTGAACCTGCCGGCCGATGAGATCGCCCAGACCATCCAGGCCCACCATGTGATGGTGCTGCCCTACCGTGAATCGAAAAAACTCGGCCTGCTCGGGCGCCAGCGCGGCACCAGTGGCGCGTTGTCCTGGGCCACCGCCTGCGGGCGTGGCGCGATCACCTCCGACGCGCGCGCGTTTGCCGAAGAAGTCGCCAGCGGCAACGGCGCGATCTACCCCGAAGGCGATGTGGCCGCACTGGGCGAACAGCTTTTGCGCCTGGCGCGCACGCCATTGCTGGCGCGGGATTGGGCCGAGCGTGCCGGGGAAATCGGTCGCGAACGCCTGTGGCCGTTGACCGCGCAGAAATTCAAACAACTCTTCGAGCAGGCCATCAGCGGAGCCCCTTATGGCGCGTAAACGCACCTACCTCGCCACCTTTGCGCTGGTTGCCGCCCTGGGCCTGACCGCATTTTTATGGGGACGCCAAGCGGACGCCGAAAGCCATGTGCTCAAGGGCAGCAAGGAGGTGGTGTGGAAGGATTTCCTGGGGGTGAATGCGCAGTTCCTGTGGTTCAGCCCCGAGCGTTACCAGAAGCAGATCGACCGCCTCAAGGCCCTGGGCCTGGAATGGGTGCGCCTGGATTTGCACTGGGATCAACTGGAAACCGCGCAGAACCAATACAAGCTCGCCACCCTCGATGAACTGGTGGGCAAGCTGCAACAGAACCAGATCAAGTCGGTGTTTTACCTGGTGGGTTCGGCACGCTTTATCACCAGTGCGCCACCGCTGTCGCTGTACCCGGACCAGTACCCGCCAAAAGACCCCAATGTGTTCGCCAACCGCATGGCGTTGCTTTCCCAGCGCTACCCCAGCGTCGAGGCCTGGCAAGTCTGGAACGAGCCGAACCTGATCGGCTTCTGGCGCCCGGTGGCGGATCCTGCCGGCTACGCGAACCTGTTGACCGTCACCACCCACGCCTTGCGCGCGGTGAACCCGACCAAACCGGTGGTCGCCGCCGGCATGGCGTTCTTCAGTGAAATGCCCAACGGCCAGACCATGTTCGATGCCTTGGGCGCGCTGGGCGTGGTCAGTCTGAACACGATCATCTCCTACCACCCCTACACCCAATTGCCCGAAGGCAACGACCCGGCCAACCTGGACTTCATCGCCAAGACCACCCAGCTGAACCAGGCCCTGCGCAACGGCGGTGTGCAAACCTTGTGGAGCACCGAGTGGGGCTGGTCGACCTACAAGGGCCCAAAAGACGCTCAGGACATCATCACGCCACAGGCACAGGCCGACTACGTGGTGCGCCGCCTGGCGCTGATGAGCGCGATGGATTACGACAAGATTTTCCTGTTCACCTTGAGCGACCTCGACCAGCGCGCCAGTGTGCGTGACCGCTCCTATGGCTTGCTGGACATCGACACCAACCCCAAGCCGGTCTACACCGCGCTGAAGAACTTCCTCGATATCAGCGGGCCGAAGCTCACGCCGGGCGATCCGCCGGCTGCCGACGCATTGCCCGACGGCCTGTTCAGCATCGGCTGGACCCGCACCGACGGGCGCAAGCTGTGGTTCTTCTGGGCGGCCCAGGGCGGCAACGCGCACCTGCCGGGCTTGGCCAGCGCCACCCTGTACGACCCGCTGCGCGGCACACAAACCCCGGTGAGCGGCACCAATGGCCTGACCGTTCCGGTCAAGTCGAACCTGCAAATTCTGTTATGGGAGTGAGGCCTGCCATGCGCATTTTATGGATCCTGCCCTACTCGCCCTGGCCCGCCACCAGCGGTGGCAAGACGCGCCAGTTCCACCTGCTGCGCAGCCTGGCCGCACGTGGGCATCGGATCACCTTGCTGCTGCATGACAAACACCCGGTGTCGCTCACCGACCGCCAGGTGCTGGAGGCCTTTCTCGAGCAACTGATCATCCTGCCGCGCCGCCCGTTGCGCAGCGTGAAGACCCTGATCGCCGGGCTGTTCGCGCCCTACCCGCTGCTGGCCAGCGTGAATGGCTTATCGGGCGCGTTGCAGGACCGCTTCAACCAACTGCTCAACGAACACTGGGATGTGGTGCAGATCGAGCACACGTACACCTTTCAACCGTATGAAGATGCGCTGGCACGTAAATCCCAGCCGTTCGTGCTGACCGAACACAATGTCGAGTCCGCGCTCGGCGCGGCCACCTATGACCGCCTGCCAGGCTGGGCGCTGCCGTTCATTCGCTACGATCAATGGCGCTATACCCGCTGGGAACGCAGGGTGATGCGCCAGGCCACGCAGGTGGTGGCGGTGACCGACAGCGACGCCCAGACCCTGGAAAAAATCGCCGGCAAACCGGTGTCGGTGGTGGTCAATGGCGTGGATTGCGATCACTTCGCAGCCGCGCGTCCCGACCCGTCGACTCGCCGCGTGCTGTTCCTTGGCAACTACGAATACGCGCCCAACGTGGATGCCATCGAGTGGGCCCTGGATGAAATCCTGCCCAAGGTCTGGGCGCGTTGCCCGGACGCGCGCATGAGTGTGTGTGGCTTCGGCATGCCCGAAAGCTGGCGTGAACGCTGGCCGGATCCGCGCATTGAATGGCAGGGTTTTGTGCCCAACCTGCTGAAATTGCAGTCGAGCTGTTCGGTGTTTCTGGCGCCGTTGCGTCACGGCGGCGGTTCCAAGCTCAAGGTGCTGGAAGCCCTGGCCGCTGGCTTGCCGTTGGCGAGTACCGAGCAAGGCGTGTCGGGGTTGGACCTGGTCGAAGGCCTGGATTACCTCGGCGGGCAGACCGCCGCAAGCCTGGCCGACGCCGTGGTGCGCCTGCTGCAATTTCCCGACGCCGCCGCGCCCATGGGCGAAGCCGGCCGGGCCTATGTGCGCCGCGCCCATGACTGGGGCGTCGCCGCCAGCCAGTTGGAAAAGGTGTACGCCAGCCTGTCGCCCCTGACTCACAAGGAGCCCGCATGCGTGTAGGCCTGGATTACCGCACCGTCGGCACCTCGCCGCAATCGGGCATCAGCCGCCAGGTGTACGCGCTGGAAAGCGCCCTGCACGGTCTGCCAGGCATCGAGCTTGAGCGGTTTACCGTGGCGCCTCTGGGCGATGAAACCCGTTTGCAGGCCCATTGCCCGGCCTGGGGCTGCGCCAAGACCGCGATGCACCAGCCGCAGAATCGCCTGCGGTTCGAGGCCGGTTTTCTGCCGCGTGCGTTGCGTGAACAGCAGATCGACCTGTACATCAGCACCTTCAACATGGGCCTGCCTTTGCCGCCCAAGCCGAAGGGGCTGCGCACGGTGGTGCTGTTGCATGACCTGTTTCAGATCACGCTGAACAACTACCACGCCAACCGCCTGAAGGCGCTGATCTACAAGACCAGCGATCGCCTGTCGATTGCCTACGCGGTGCACAGCGCCGACCGGGTGTGGACGCCGTCGCAATACAGTGCCGATGAAACCGCGCGGTTGTTTCCCAAGGCGGCCGGCAAGATTCGCGTACTGCCCAACCAGGTCGATGGCTTTACCGACCTGGCGGCGGACCTCAGCGCTCGCCAATTGCCCGAGCGCTTTTGGTTGCTGGTGGGCACGCGTGAGCTGCGCAAGAACGTGCCGTTCCTGGTCGACGCCTGGCAGCGGGCGCGACAGCAATCCCCCGCCGTGCCGGAGTTGGTGCTGGTGGGCAGTCTTGAGCATTTGCCCGAGGCCCAGCGTACCCTGCCGGGGATACGCGCACTCAGTGGCGTGTCGGACGCCGAATTGCACGCGCTGTACCGCCACGCCTCGCGCCTGTGGCAGCCTTCCTATGCCGAAGGTTTTGGCCTGCCGGTGATCGAAGCCTTGAGCGTCGGCACCCCGGTGGCGGTGGCCAGCGGCACCTCGCTGGATGAAATCACGCCGCCCTCGGCGCCGCGTTTTTCGCCCACCGACGGCCCGGCATTGACGCAACTGATGCTCAGCCTCGGCGAACGCACTGAAGAAGCATCCCCCGAGCAACACCGGCAATGGGCGCAACGCTTCAACCATCACGCCTATCGCCGACGCCTGGCCGAATTGATCGAGGAACTGAAGTGAGAATGACCCTGCCCAGCCTCGTCGCCATCCTCTTCGGCCTGTTGTTTGGCGCCGTTGCCCTGTTGTTGTCGCCGGCCAAGGCGTTCCTCGCCGTGATCGGCCTGGCCGGGGCGGTGACCATCCTGCGCTTTCCATTCTGGGGCCTCCTGCTCTTTGCCCTGGTGGCGACGTTCATGCCGTATTCCACGATCAACCTGGGCATTCGCAGTACCGTCAGCGAAGCCATTTTGGCGATGACCTGGGGCGCCGTGCTGTGGAACAGCTTCCTGGTGCGCCTGCCGGATACGCCGAGCCTCACCCGGCGCCCGACCGACCAGATGCTGTTGTGGCTGATGCTGTTCAGTGTGTTTCCCTTTATTGTCGGCCAGGTCACCATCCACGCCGACAGCAGCGGCGTGGCCAACTGGTTGCGTTGGTTGCTGAACTTGTCGGGGGTGTTCCTCTGCGCCAAGTTGCTGGTGGACCACAAGCACCGCGAGTCCCTGGTGATCGCCCTGCTGCTGGGCAGCCTGGCGATGCTGGTGCTGTCGATCGCGGTGTTCGTGCGCACGCGCTCCGGGGCCGGCATCGCGCCGGTGCTGGCGCTGTTCAACTACGGCAACTTCGACATGCTGAAATTCGGCCTGGAGGCTATGGCTTCACGCATGGGCTCGCCGTGGATGCACCCGAATGCCATCGGCGGGATCATGGCGCTGTTGCTGCCCCTGGCCTTCTGTTTCGGCATGACCGAACAAGGCTGGAAACGTGCATTGGGCCTGGGCGTGGCGTGCCTGGGCGCGGCGGCCTTGCTGCTGGCGAGTAGCCGGGGGGCAATGGTCAGCCTGGCGTTGGTGCTGCTATGGATGGCCACGCGCCGGGTGCCCTACACCGGGCGTCTGCTGATGATCGGCGCGGTGTTGACCGTCGTGCTGGTGATGGCCTACCCGCCGTTGCAGGAACGCTTGGCGACGATCTTCTCTTCGAGCAACGCCAGTACCGAAGTACGTTTCGACGAATACCGCATGTTCCCGCAGGCGGTGGCGTCGTACCCGTTCGGCATCGGCTTCAAGGTCGACCCACCGGTGCCTGACACCCACTTGCTGGGCATCTCCAACCTGTGGCTGAACTACATCTACAAAACCGGCATCATCGGCATGCTGTTCTTTATCGCAGTGACCGTGCGCTGGTGGCGTGAAGCGTGCCCGGAAAACGGCCCGATCCGTCTGACCAAGGACAATGCGCTGTGGCTGGGCACCACGGCCGGGATTCTCTCGGCGCTGGTCAGCGGCCTGTTCGACCACTACTTCAGCTTCGCCGTGGTGATGGTCGCGCTGTTCTGGCTGATGGTCGGCATCAACGTACTGGAGGCACGCCGGCTATTTCCGGCACGCCTGCCGCAGGTGAAACCGGTGGTCTTTCGCAAACCCGTGCTTGATGGCGCGAAGCCCTGATGCTGGGCTCCGCCGTCTGGCTGACACTGGCGACACTGCTGGGCCTGTGCCTGGGCTTTGCCCGCGAATGGTTGCTGGTGGCGGCCTGGGGCGCGGGCGAGCGCAGTGATGCGTTCCTGATTGCGCTGTTTTTGCCGGAAGCGCTGCGCATGTCACTCGCCGGCGGCGTGCTGAGTGCCGCGGCGCTGCCGCTGTACCTGGCGCGCAAGGACCACGAGCGACTGGGCTGGCTGGCCATGTTGTTCCCGGCGCTGCTGCTGATCGCGCTGGTCACCAGCCTGTTGCTGACGCTGCTGGCGCCGTGGCTGGTGCAACTGCTCGGCCCGGGCTTGGCGGCGAGTGCCACGGCGCTCGCCAGCAGCAACTTGCAGATCGTGGCCTGGTGCGTGCCGGGGCTGATGCTGCACGCGCTGTTCAGCATCCCGTTGCAGGCCCGCGAACGGTTTGTGCTGGCCGGCCTGGGTTCGTTATTGTTCAACCTGCCGCCGGTAACTTACCTCGCCCTCGCTGGCACCGCGACCCAACCGCACTCGCTGGCCCTGGCCTGCCTGGCCGGCAGCCTGTTGATGCCGTTGGCGCTGCTGCCATCGATGTGGCACCAGGGCTGGAGGCCGTGGCGCTGGCAGTTTTCGTGGGCGCCACTGCGGGAGTTGGGCCAGCGCATCGGTCCATTGTTGCTGAGCAACGGCGCCAGCCAGGGCCTGGCCCTGATCGAACGGCTGGTGGCGTCGCTGCTGGGTGAAGGCGCAGTGACCTGGGTCAACCTGGCGCGCAAGCTGATGAACCTGCCGCTGATTGCGCTGATGAGCCTCAACCAAGTGCTGCTGGGCATGATGAGCCGCCGTCAGGGCGATGAACGCCTGGCCCTGCTCAAGCGCGGCCTGGAAACCGCCAGCGTACTGACCCTGCCCGCCGGCGTCGGCCTGGTGGCGGCGGCTCCGAGCCTGGTGGCGTTGCTGCTGCCCAAGCAATCGCTGGACTCGCCATTGCCGCTGCTGCTGGCCTGGTTTGCCGTGCCGTTGGTATTCGGCGCCTGGAACGCTTTGCTCGCGCGGTATGCCTACGCGGCCGGGGACACGCGCCAGCCACTGCGCTGCGAATTGCTCGGCAGCCTGGTCAACGTATTGCTGCTCGGCGTGCTGCCGTTTGTGTTCGGCCTGGCGGGGATTCCTTTGGCGGCATTGGCCGGGGTGATCTGCACCGCGCTGCTGCTGATGCAACGCCAGGCCTTGCTCGGCGCCCTGCCCTGGGCGCGGAGCTGGCTGCTCAGTGCCGTGCTGATGGGCGTCGCGGCGTTGGCGCTGTTTCGGATTGAAGGCGTGTGGCTGCAACTGGGGCTGAGCACCCTGGCCGGCGCCGTGGTGTTGCTGGGCATGGGGCTGTGGCTCAAGCCGTGGCGCAAGGCATGAATGATCGATCGGGGATAGGCGGATGAAACATCGTTGGATTCAAATGGACATTGCCAAGGGCATCGGCATCCTGATGATCGTGTACGGTCACAGTTGGTTCGTGGCGAACTCGCTGGAGTTGCAGTACCCGATCATCGCCTCGTTCATCTTGCCGTTGTTCTTTTTCCTCTCCGGCGTTTTTTTCAAGCCCGAGCAGCCGTTTGTGGAGATGGCCGTGCGCAAGGCCGATGGCCTGCTCAAGCCGTTTTTCTTCACCATGCTGGTGTACGTGATCGTACGCGACGTGCTCCGCGGCCAAGCCCTGTTGCCGGATATCGGCGGCGTGCTGTATGCCTCGGTGGATACCATTCCCTGGCAGGCACTGTGGTTTCTGCCGCATTTCTGGGTAGCGATCCTGTTCAGTTGGGTGATGCTACGCCTGATCCAGCGCTTGAAGCTGTCACTGCCGGTGAGCTGCCTGCTGATGGCAGTACAACTGTTGATCGGCATCTGGGTTCTGCCGTGGTTCTGGCAAATACCGGTGAGCGTCGGCGGGCAGACCTGGACGTTGCCCGGCCTGCCCTTCGGCCTGGAAATCACCCTGATCAGCAGCACGTACTTCATCTGCGGTTACCTGCTGCGCGACTGGCTGCGTCGACATGAGGGATCGTGGCTGGGGCTGCTGATGTCGGTGGCGTTGTTCGCCGCCGTGTTCCTCTACAGCCACGCCACCATGGACCTGGCGCAGCGCCGCTACGACCACTGGCTGTGGACCAGCCTGCTGGCGGTGCTCGGCGTGTATGCGTGCTGGTCGCTGGCGCGGGTGCTGATGGTGTCGACCGTCATCACACGGGCGATGACCTACATTGGCCAGAACACCTTGATCCTGCTGATCTTCCACGGCGAGATCCAGCACAAGACCGTGGACCTGCTGGAGCGCCTGGGGCTGCACGCGCTTGTCGCGGCCTGCGTGGGTTTCGTGGTGGCTGTGGTGGTGCCTTTGTTGATCGGGGAAGTGATCAAGCGGGTGGCGTTTTTGCGGTTTTTCTACTTTCCGTTTCCGGTGCGCAAGGCGCCTGTCGCAAAAACGGCGCCTTGAGGGCGCCGTTCAATCGCTACGTCAGAAGTCGTATTTGACGCTGGTCATCAGGTTACGCGGCGGCCCGTACATGCCGTGGTTGCCGGCGTAGCTCAGGTATTCACGGTCGAACAGGTTGTTGAGGTTCAGCGAGGCGCTCAGTTTGGGGGTCACGTCGTAGCGCACCAGCAGGTGAGTGATGGCGTAGCTGCCCTGGCTGAAGGTGTGCAGGTCTTCCCCGACCTTGCTCTGCCAGTTCACCCCCCCGCCCACGGTCAGTTTGTTGAACGCGCCAGGCAAACGGTAGGAGGTAAAGGTTTTCAGGCTCTGGCGCGGCAAGGTGGTGACGATGCGTTTGTCGTCGGCATCGGTGCTGACCGCATAGGCATAGCCGGCGGAGGCCTGCCAGCCGTCAGCGAGTTCGCCGTTGAGTTCCAGCTCCACGCCTTCGGTGGTGGTGCCCTGCTCGTTGCGATAGGTGTTGCCGCCCGGGGTATCGATCCAGATGGCCAGGTTGTCCTGCTCCAGCTTGAACAACGCCAGGCTGGTGTTCAGCTTCTCGTCGAAGAAGCTGCCTTTGAGGCCGACTTCATACCCTTTGCCCTCCATGGGCGGCAGCGCCTTGTTATTGATGTCGCGTACCCAACTGGCCTGAGGGTTGAAGATTTTGGTGTAGCTGGCATAGGCCGACCAATTGTCGGTGAGGTCATACACCACGCCAGCGTAAGGAATATAGACGCCGGTTTCCGATTCGTCGGAGCGTGTCGCCGTGCCGCCGTAAGGGCGGTCTTCGGTTTCGCGCTTCCAGTCGATCACGCGGCTGCCGAGGATCACGCTCAGGTCATCGGTGACCCGCAGCCGCGTGCTCAGGTAAGCGGCGTACTGGCTCTCATCCACCGAGGATTTACCGGTGACATTGAACACGGGCTTGGCTGACTGGCCGTCCCAGTTGAGCAGGTTGTCGATGGCACCGGCAGGCGAGCTGGAATAGTCGTAATGCCATCCGCCGTAACTCGGTACGCTTTCCTTATATTTTGACAAGGTGATACCCGCGATCAGCTCGTGCTCACGGCCGAGCAGGTCGAAGGGGCCGGTGGCGTAAAGATCGAGGTTGTCTTGGCGCGGTGTACCGGAGAAACGCACCGGCAATTGGGTGGTGCCGCTGCCATCCGGGTTGAGGGACCCGTTGACGTAGTTGAAGACCTCGTCGAACTGGTTTTCGGTGTGGGTGAATTCGGCCTTGGCGCTCCAGCCGCTGTCGAACTTATGTTCGATCGCCGTGAAGAAGCTGGTCTGTTCATGATCGTTGTAGGACCAGGCCGGAGCGGTGTTCAGCGAACGGTTAAGGTTAGTGCGCGAACCGTCGGTAAACCGTGTGGGTAAACCGGAACGCGCTGGCGAATCGACGTCGGTGCGCAGGTAGCTGAAGCCCAGGGTCAACAGCGTGGCTTCGCCCAGGTCGAATTCGGTGATGCCATAGAGCAGTTGGGTTTCCTGCTTGTAGCGGTCGATCCAGGCGTGTTCGGTCTTGTAGTCCGCGACCAGCCGGCCGCGCACATTGCCGGTTTCGGTCAGCGGGCCGGAGACGTCCAGGCCCGTGCCATAACGGTCCCAGGTGCCCCCTTCAGCCGTGACGCTGGCGCGAGCCTCGGCCGTCGGGCGTTTGCGGATCAGGTTGATGGTGGCCGCCGGATTGCCCATGCCGCTGATCAGGCCAGTGGCGCCGCGCACGATCTCGACACGGTCGTACATGGCCATGCTTTGGGTGTAGTTGTCCATGCGCGTGGCGGTGGGCACACCATCGATTTCGAAGTTCTGGATCTGGAAGCCACGCGAGAAATAACCGTCACTCTCCGAGCCCAGGCCATCGCGCAACACAATGATGCCGGGAGTGGCATCGAGGGTGTCACTGAGGTTGGTGAGGCGCTGATCATCCAGGCGCTGGCGGGTCATTACGGTGAGCGACTGCGGGGTTTCCCGAGGCGTCAGATTCAGGCGCGTCGAGCTGCTGGACGACTGCGTGGTATAGGAACCGGTGCCTTCGGTGGTCGAGCCCGGTGCCTTGCCCGAGATCGATACGGTGCCCAGTTGCAGCGCGCCACCCGCCGGGCGTGGCTCCAGTGAATAGGTGTTACCGCTGCCATGCACCGCTTGCAGATCGCTGGTGCTGAGCAGGATCGCCAGGCCAGTGTCCAGGTCATGCCGGCCGTGCAGGCCGGGGCTGGTCTTGCCATCCGTGAGCGTCGCCGGGTACGACAACAGGATCTGACTGGCCTGACCGAACTGATTGAGCGCCCCGGCCAATGAGCCGGCCGCAATATCGAAATCCAGGTCCGGTGCCGCTTGAACCCAGGCCGACGTCAGCAACAATGGCGTGGCGACTGTCACGCTGGCGATGCCTTGCATGACGGCCAGGGCCAGAGAGGTGTTCAACGTTCTGCGATGTGGTGTGCGTGGCTGCATGCCCAATTCCCCAGTGAAGGTAGTGTCTGGGGATATAAGTCTCGTGAGAAACGCAAACGGACCACCCTGGCGCGAACTAAATTCAAACCCGGTTCTGGCGGGGGTTGAGGGTGACCCAGAAACGTGTGAAATGCTGCACGTCCAGCTTCAAGGTCTGCCCCAACGCGGCAAGGATGCGGTCGGTGTCGGACAGCGGATAAGTGCCGGACACACGCAAGCCACGCACTGCCGGGTCACAGGCCAGGCGCCCGCGCCGGTAGCGGCTCAACTCGTCGAGGAAGTCCTCCAACCGCATGCCTTCGGCGACGATCATGCCCCGGCTCCAGGCCAGCTCGCCATCCCGTTGCGGACGACGGGCGAGCAAGGTGTGGGCATCAAAGCTGACCAGCTCATTCGCTTGCAGCACCAGGCTGCGTGACGGGATCTGCACCGACAGTGCGCCCTGGTCGGCCCCCAACTGCGTAAAGCCATCGCGCTGGCGCACGCTGAAGCGACTGCTGACGGCACGGGTCAGGCCCTCGGCGGTCTGCACCCACAGCGGACGGGCGTCGGTGAGGTTGGGGTCCACCAGGATTTCACCGCGCAGCACCTGGATTTTCCGTGCGTGCGCCGTGTATTTCACATCAATGGCGGTGTCGGTGTTGAGCTGCACCTGGGTGTTATCCGCCAGGCCGATGCGCCACTGCTCGCCGACGGTGGTGCTGTAGTCGCTGGTCCAGTGCTGCACCAACGCCGTGTCCTTGACGCTCCAGGCAGTAGTGCCCGCCGCCAGCAGCACGGCAAGGTGCTTGATCACTCGACGACGGGACATTGCCGGCAGCAACGTTGCGCGAGCCAAGGCCTGATGAGCCGGCGCGCGCACGTCTTGCATGCGTTGGAGAAACCGCTGGGAATGCTGCCAGGCCAGTTCATGGGCCGGGTCCTGCTCGCGCCAGCGCTGCCAGTCGGCGCGGGTCTGTTCAGTGACGTCCGGCGCCTGTAATTCCAGTTGCCAGTGCATCGCCTGCTCGGCGGCTTCGAGGGATAACGGCGATGGATTCATCAACGTTGGCTGTCCAGCAGGATGCACTGCGCACCCGCCTTGACGATGTAGCGCTTGACCGTGGTAATGCTGGCGCCGAGGCGCTCGGCAATCTCGCCGTGGCTGAGACCATCAAGCTGCGACCACAGGAATGCCTGGCGCACCGGCAAGGCCAGGCGGCTGAGCACTTCATCGAGGGCCATCAGGGTTTCCAGCAGAATCCACTGGGTTTCGGCGCTGGGCGCAGACTCTTCCGGCAACAGGGCCAGGGCTTGCAGGTAGGCTTTTTCCAGCTTTTGCCGACGGAAATGATTGGACAGCACACTCTGCGCCACCTTCGCCAGGAAACTGCGCGGCGCCAGAATTTCAACCGGCTGGTTTTTTGCCAGCAGCCGCAGAAAGGTGTCCTGAGCCAGATCGGCGGCACTCTGCGGGCAGTTCAAGCGACGCCACAGCCATTGCTGCAACCAGCGATGTTGTTGGCGGTACAGGGTGGCCAGATCAGTGGGGCTTACCGCAGGAGTCGAAGACATGGAAGGCGCGCGCGAAGAATGAGGCGTAAATGATAACGGTTATCATATTCTTCGTTGCGTCGATGCTGCAAGTTTCTGCTGCAGGAGCCGGCTGGCCGGCTCCTGGCGGGGGTCAATCGTCCAGTGGTTGCGGGGCTGCGTGCTTGGCGGGTTTGCCGGCCTTGGCACCGGGTTTCGCCGCCGGAGCAGCGGCAGCCGGTTCAGGCTCGGCGGGAGCGGCGGTTTCTTTCTCGGCCATCGGCATCTGGTCAATGGCGCTGAAGAACTCCTTCAGGTCGAGGGTATCCGGTGGCACGGTCTTCTCGACTTTCTTCTCGCCGTCCTTGCCCACCAGGATCACTTTGGTGCCACTGCCGGCACCCAGTTTGAGGGCACGGATCAGTGCATTCGTTTCCGGAGGCGTGAGCTTTTTATTGTCCTTGGGGTCCTTGGCGAACTTCTCGCCTTCGGCGCCGATGCTGCCGAACTTCACGGTGTAGAACACCATGTTGCGTTCTTCGAAAGACTGCTTGGTTGCAGGCTCGTCCAACTGTTTCTTGAGGGTCGCCAAGGTGTCGTTGCCGGAATCAAGCTCTACCACCACCAGCGGCCGGGCCTTGCCCAAGTCTTGCTTGAGCGGGTTGATATCATCAGCAGCCAACAGCGGCCCCGTAAAAGCCATCAAGGTAGCCAGGGTCAGCGACCGGATGAGCATGCGCACCTCCTTTGTATTCCATGCAGGGTTCTTGAGTTTCATGTCTGCGACAGTCAAATTCAAGGATGATTCCTACACCACTTTAAGAAAGCGTAGGACAGGACGCCCGCTACGCAAGGGTTTGGTAGGCTCAAGTGTCATTGTTTCCACTGATTTCGGAAACATCATGAGACCTTCCACTCGGGCCAATGCCGTGCAAATACGGGGGCGACGATGGGGTCGGCATCCACCTGCGCCAGGCTCTGGGCAAAGCCCGGCGCCAAGCCGTTCAATGCCTCTCGCGCTTCATCCCAGCGCGACACCGCCGCCGCCATGAGGCCCAACGCATTCGGCACGCCGTTGGGCGCAAACAGTTGCTCGTCGAACTGATCGGCGAACACCACCCAGGCCTGATGCAGGTAGCGCCGGGTGCCCGTCACCAATTGTGCCTGCACGGTTTCGTTGACGTTGCCGAGCCAGCGTTGCGGGTAGTCGATGATGCCGATGGCCGAGTAGCAATTGGCCGCGATGTACACCAGACCACGGATGATCTGCGCGCAGTTGCCGGTCAGCAGGTCCGAGACGGGGTATTCCAGGCCGAGGTGGATCAGGATCGCGGCACTTTCGGTCAGCACCTGGCCATCGGCGGTGACCAGGGTGGGCACCTGCTTGAGCGGGTTGATCCGGGCCAGTTCATCACTGCCCTCACCCTCCGCCCAGGAGGCCGCGTCCACCCGTCGCCACGGCACTGCACAGCGCTGCAAGGCGATTTCGATCATGCAGGAGCCGGATTCGTCGATGCCATACAGCGTGTACATGGGCTTTTCCTCCTAACGGTGCAGTTTGGCCTGCAAGTGGGCCTTCACCTGCGGCCATTCCGAATCGATGATGCTGAACCGCACCGAGTTGCGCTTGCGCCCGTCGGGCATGATGCGCTCGTGGCGCACGATGCCTTCCTGCACGGCGCCGAGGCGCAGGATCGCGGCGCGGGACTTTTCGTTGAGTTCATCGGTGGTGAATTGCACGCGCACGCAGTCGAGCACTTCGAACGCGTAGGTCAGCAACAGCAGCTTGGCTTCGGTGTTGATCGCGCTTTTCTGCGTGGACAGCGCCAGCCAGGTATGGCCGATTTCCAACTTGCGATTGACCCGGTCGACCTTCCAGAACCGCGTACTGCCGACCACTTGGCCGTCTTCACGACGCACCAAGGTGAACGGGATCACGCTACCGGCATCACGCCCCGCCAGGGCAGTGTCGATGTACTGATCAACCGTGCCCGGGCCGGGTACGTTGGTGACCTTCAGGTTCCACAATTCGCCATCGGCGGCGGCGTCGAGCAAGGCGGCCTTGTGCTCCCTTTGCAGGGGCAGGAGTTCGACCGTGGTGCCGGTCAGTGTGATCAGGGTCATGGTGGCAGCGCCGTCTGGGTGGTCATCAGAGACAGAGAGTGCAGGCTGCCGCCCTGACGAATCAAGCGTTTTAAAACAGGCCCATCTGACCGCCCACCAGGGTGCTGAAATCGTCATTCACGAACGGCAGGATCGCATCCGCCACCGGCTGTAATTGCCGGGTGACGTAGTGGTCGTAATCGATGGGCGCTTGCCGCACTTCCAGCGGTTCCGGGCCGTTGACGCTGATCACGTAGCTGATCCAGCCACCGCGCTGGTACTGGCGCGGGCGGTTCAGGCGGTCGTTGTACTCATCGGCCAGACGCGCGGCGCGCACATGGGGTGGCACGTTGCGCTCGTAGTCGTCCAGCCGGCGGCGCAGGCGCTTGCGGTAGATCAGCAATTCATCGAATTCGCCACTGAGGGTACGGCGTACGTAGTCGCGGATGTAGTCCTGGTGGGGCTGGCGATGGAAGATGCGCTGGTAGAGTTCCTGCTGGAATCGACGGGCCAGGGGCGACCAGTCGCTGCGCACGGTTTCCAGGCCTTTGTAGACCATGTCTTCGCTGCCATCGCTGCGCACCACCAGACCGGCATAGCGTTTCTTGCTGCCCTCCTCCGCGCCACGGATGGTCGGCATGAGGAACCGCGTGAAGTGGGTTTCGTACTGCAACTCCAGGGCGCTTTGCAGGCCGAACGCGGTGAGCAGGTGCTCGCGCCACCAATCGTTGACGTGCTGCACCAAGGCCCTGCCGATACGGCTGGCGTCCTCCTGGGAATGCGCGCTGCCGAGCCACACGAAGGTGGAGTCGGTGTCGCCGTAGATCACCTCATAACCTTGGGCTTCGACCAGTTCGCGGGTCTGGCGCATGATCTGGTGGCCACGCATCGTGATCGACGAGGCCAAGCGTGTATCGAAGAAGCGGCAGCCGCTGGAGCCGAGTACGCCGTAGAAGGCGTTCATGATGATTTTCAGGGCCTGGGACAGCGGCGCGTTGTGTTCGCGCTTGGCCTCCTCGCGGCCTTCGGAAACCCGCTCGACAATGGACGGCAGACAATGCCGGGTGCGGGAAAACCGTGCGCCGCGAAAGCCTTCTACCGAGTCACTGTCGTCGGGGTACTTGAGGCCTTCGATGAGACCCACCGGGTCGATCAGGAAACTGCGGATGATCGACGGGTAGAGGCTTTTGTAGTCGAGCACCAACACCGATTCGTAAAGCCCAGGGCGTGAGTCCATGACAAATCCGCCGGGGCTGGCCTGGGGCGGTTTGTCGCCCAGGTTCGGCGCGACGAAGCCCTGGCGATGCATCAACGGCATGTACAAATGGGTGAACGCGGCGACGGAGCCGCCGTTGCGGTCGGCCGGCAAGCCGGTGACGCTGGCGCGCTCCAGCAGGAACTTGAGCAGTTCGGTCTTCTCGAAAATCCGCGTGACCAGCTCGCAGTCCTTGAGGTTGTAGCGCGCCAGGGCGGGCTTGTCCTCGGCGAACATGCGGTTGATCTCGTCCATGCGCTGGTACGGCGTGGAAATGTCCTTGCCTTCGCCCAGCAGGGTTTGCGCGACGTTCTCCAGGCTGAAGGATTCGAAGCTCCAGGTGGCCGAACGCAGGGCTTCGATGCCATCAATGATCAAGCGCCCCGCTGCGGCGGCAAAGTAATGATTGCGGCTGCCGTGTTCGCGCCAGGCCATCGGTTCTTCGCCCCGGCCGAGCATGAGCGGCACATTGAGGCGCTGGGCATGTTCGTGCAGCACGCGCAGGTCGAACTGCACCACGTTCCAGCCGATGATCGCATCGGGGTCGTGCAGCGCCAGCCACTGGTTGAGGCGTTCGAGCAGTTGGGCACGGGTGTCGCAATAGTCGAGCTTGAAGTCCACGGCGTCGGTTTTGTTCGGCGGGCCAAGCATGTACACCTGGCGCTCGCCGCAGCCTTCGAGGGCGATGGAATAGAGATCGCCCTGGGCGGTGGTCTCGATGTCGAGGGACACCAGTTTCAGCGGCGGACGGTAGTCGGGCGCGGGTTTCATCTGTGCGTCGCACAGTACGCCGTTGGCGTCGGGCGTGCCGCCGAACCACACCGGGGCGGTGATAAAACGCTCCATCATGTAGCGTTCGGGCGGGCGCACGTCGCCTTCGTAGACGTCGACGCCCGCCGCGCGCAGGCGTTTTTCCACGTCCATCGCCTGGCGGTGCTGGCGGGTGTACAGGCCGAGGACGGGCCGGTGGTGGAAATCGCACAGCTGCAAGGAGCGCAGCTCGATGTCGCGCTCGCCCTTGAGCAGCCAATCCAGCGGCTTGCGATGGGCCTCAGGGATGAACATCACCGAGGTCTGCACGGGTAGGCGGACAAACCTCGGGCCCTGGTCGGTGGCCAGCCAGAAGCTGACCTCCGTGCCCGCCGGGGTATCGCGCCAATGCCGGGTCAGGACAAAACCCTGCTGTAAATCCACCGTACCGCACCTCAGGAATCGCTTTCAGGGCGTGATTCTACTCGGCATCCGCGCGCGCAGACCGTGTCAGTAAAAATTTGTTGCGTGACGTTAATAATAATTACTATCATTCGCGCCGGAGTCGTATCCGCGCAGTGAGGACGCGCAACGCCGTTGCCCTTTTCCTCACACATGACGGTTAGCCGTCAGGATCGCCCATGCCCGCCCCATTCGCCGTGCCGTTGCGCCCAACCCTGCTCGCCCTGTGCTGCTCCCTGAGCCTCAGCGCTCACGCTGCAACCCCAGCCACCCCGCAGGATGCGAACACCAGCCAGGAAGGCAACACGCTGGAGCTGGGCGCCACCAACATCAATGCCGACGCCCCCGCGCCAAGCGCCCTGCCCCCGGTGTACGCCGGCGGCCAAGTGGCACGCGGCGGCCAATTGGGTGTGCTGGGCAACCAGGACATCATGGACGTGCCGTTCAGCATGGCCTCCTACACCGAGAAACTGATTCGCGACCAGCAGGCCGAAACCGTCGGCGATGTGCTGCTCAATGATTCGTCCGTGCGCCAGGCGTCGGGGTTTGCCAACCAGGCGCAGACCTTCATGATCCGAGGCCTGCCACTGAATGGCGACGACATTTCCTTCAACGGCTTGTACGGCATCCTGCCGCGCCAGATCATCTCCACCGACGCCCTGGAGCGCGTGGAAGTGTTCAAGGGCCCCAACGCCTTCATCAACGGCGTGACGCCCGGCGGCTCGGGGATCGGCGGTGGTGTGAACCTGCAACCCAAGCGTGCCGATGATGTGCCGTTGCGTCGGTTCAGCACTGATATCAGCAGTGATGGCCGGGTGGGCGAACACTTGGATATTGGCCAGCGCTTCGGTGAAGACAACCGTTTTGGCGCACGGGTGAACCTGTCCCAGCGCGAAGGCGATACCGGCATCGATGATGAAAGCCAGCGCTCGAAGCTGTTTGCCGTCGGCCTGGACTACCGTGGCGATGCGTTGCGCCTGTCGAGTGACTTTGTGTACCAGAAGCAGCGCATCAACGGCGGGCGTAACTCGGTCTTCCTGGGCACCGCCACCCATGTCCCGGATGCACCGTCGGCCGACACCAACTACGCGCCGAGCTGGAGCAGCACCAACCTTGAGGACACCCTGGGGATGCTGCGCGCAGAGTATGACTTGAATGATAACTGGACGGCCTATGCGGCGGCCGGTGCCAAGCACACTCGGGAAATGGGACGCTACTCGTCGGTGACCCTGACCGATAACCTGGGCAATGCCACCGCCAGCGGTTCGACCATCGCCCACGAAGAAGACAACAGCAGCGTCATGGGAGGCCTGAACGGCAAGTTCCAGACCGGCCCTGTGAGCCATCGACTCAACTTCGGCTTGGCCGGCATCTGGACCCAGGCGCGCAACGCTTATGTGTTCGCCAGCCCACGCACCCTAACCAATATCTACAACCCTGTGACCGGTGCGCCACCGGCCTTGAACAACCCACGCAATACACCGGGCACCGACTTCAGCGACCCGACCATCACCGCCAAGACCTTTGTGCGCAGTACGGCTGTGTCCGATACGCTGGGGTTCTTCGATGACCGCCTGCTAGTGACGGTCGGTGCACGCCGCCAGCAGATCGTGGTGCAGGGCTACAACTACATGAGCGGCACGCGTACCGCCAACTACGACGAGTCGATCACCACGCCGGTCTACGGCCTGGTCTTCAAGCCGTGGGAGCATGTGTCCTTCTATGCCAACCGCATCGAAGGCTTGGCCCAAGGCCCGACGTCGCCTGTCAATTCCGGGGGCAGGACCGTGATTGGCGGCGGCCAGCCCTTTGCACCGGCCCGTTCCAAGCAAATCGAAGCAGGCGTCAAGGTGGATATGGGCACCTATGGAGCAACGCTGGGTGTTTACCGTATCGAACAACCTGGGGCCGGCTACGTTCAAGTCATCGATGCGACGACAGCACGCTACGTTCGCGAAGGCCTGCAGATCAACAAAGGCGTTGAGTTGAACGTCTTCGGCGAACCGGTCAGCGGCCTGCGCTTGCTGGGCGGTGTGACCGTCATGAAGACCGAACTCAAGGACACACAAAACGGCGCCAACGACGGTAACCGCGCCATCGGCGTGCCTTCGTTCCAGCTCAATGCCGGCGTGGATTGGGATGTGCCCGGCCTGCAAGGTGTGACCCTCAACGGTCGCATGTTGCGCACCGGTGGGCAGTACGCCGACGCCGCGAACAACCTGAGCCTGCCCGCATGGAACCGCTTCGATATCGGCGCGCGCTACAACTTCAAGGTGGCCCAGCGTGATGTCACCCTCGGCGCCACCGTGGAGAACGTCGCCAACGAGAAGTACTGGGAATCGGCCCAGGGCGGTTTCCTGAGCCAAGGCGATCCGCGCGTCGCCAAGCTGTCGGCCAGCGTGGACTTCTAACAGAACGGCAACAACGTGAGCCGGCAGATTTGCGCATCGCCGGCTCACCACTAGACTCAGGACTCCTCTCACATGGAAGTCCCGACAATGAAGTTATCTCGCTCCCTTCGCCAGGCAATCGCCTTGGCCACTCTACTGTCCGCCGGCCACCTGGTGGCCCATGCCGCCGATATCCCGCTGTCCAAATCCCTTGAAGCCGATGAAGTCACCACCAAGGTGCTGGCGGTAGATGCCGCCAAGCATCAAGTCGTGCTTGCGGGTGCCGAGGGCCGTGAGGTGCATGTGCAACTCACCGATGCCGCCAAGGACCTGGGCAACCTCAAGGTCGGCGACCAGGTCAAGGTGTTGACCACCCACTCGGTTGCGGCCGTGCTGGACACCGACGTAGACAAGAGCGCACCGGACGCCAGCGAAAAAACCGGCGTGATCCGCGCCACCGCCGACAACCCCAACCCAGGCGGCGCGGCCTTCCGTCAGGTGCAGGTGCAGCTGAAGATCACCCATATCGACCTGAAGAAAAACCAGGTCACCCTGGAGAATCCAGCCGGTGCGACGAAGGTGTTGAACGTTGAGAAACCGGAAATCCGCGCCGGCCTCAAAGACCTCAAGGTCGGGCAGAGTGTGGTGGTGACTTACACCGACACCCTGGAGATCACCACCGCTCACGAAGGCTGAGACCGGTGAAAGGCGGGCATCACTGATGATGCCCGCTACCCTCAAGCCTGGCGGGCCTGGCTCAGGTAGTTTTCGATGTTGCCCATCTGTTCGTCCCAACCACGGGAATTCATTTTGAAGGCTTTCTGCCGTCGTGCCTCAGGCACGGCATCGAACCCGGATTCGACCACCCGCAGCAGAATGCCCGGCGCCCGATCCTCAATCGTGAACTCCACCAAGGTTGGGGTTTCCTGGTCGTAGTCGACACCCTCCTCTACCGCGAAGGGATGCCACCAGAAAGAAAACAGTGTTTGCGGCAGGATACGTTCGATCCTGGCCTTCCAGATCACATGTTCGTAGCCCGTATAAGTGATCGGCGCCTCGATACTTTGCCCGGCAACGAAGGTTTTACCCTTGAGTGCGATACCGAACCAACGGCCGAATTGCTCGGCATCGGTGAGGGCTTCCCAGACCTGTTTACGTGAAGCGTTGAGCAGGACTTTTCGTTCGATTCGATCCAATACGTGCATAAGTCACCTCCTCCATTGACAGTAGGCGACATCGAACAATGCGCAACCTTTCAGCCACGCATTGGTGTTGCGACTTACTTCAGAACGTCCACTTGGCATTGACCATCGCGTTACGCGGCTCGCCGTAGGAGCCCGAGTTGAACGTGCCCATGCCGTCGTAATACTTCTTGTCGAATAGATTGTTGACGTTCAGCCCCACCGACAAATGCTCGTCCACTTGGTAGTTGGCCAACAGGCCCACCACGGCGAAGGGGTCTTGGACCGCCTTGTAGTACGGCCCGGTGTAGTTGATCTGGGTGGTGGCGTACATCTCGCTTTGCCAGGTGACATTGCCGCCCACGGTCAAACGGTTCAGGGCGCCCGGCAGGCGGTAAGTGGTGCCCAGCTTGAACAGGTTGAGCGGTTGGTTGACCTGCACGCGCTCGCCGTCCTTGGAGTGCGACTCGCGGTAGGTGTAGCCGCCGAATACGTTCCAACCGGCGGCAACTTCACCGGAAATCTCCGTTTCGACACCGCGCGTGGTGGTGCCGGCGATGGCCTTGTAGACCGTTTGCCACTGGCGTCGTTACCCGAGTCGGCGGCGGTGTTTTTTTGCTCGATGTCGAACAGGGCGATGCTCGCATTCAACGCACCGTCGAAGAATTCACCCTTGAGCCCGATCTCGTAGTTGTCACCTTCCAACGGCGCCAGCGAGCCGCCGCTGGCGGTTTTGTAGAACGTCTGCGGCAGGAAGATGCTGGTGTAGCTGGCGTAGACCGAATAGGTGTCGTTCAGGTCGTAGATGATGCCCGCGTAGGGCGTCACAACGCCAGTCTTCTTGGTCTTGTCGGTCTTTTGCGAGTAAGGAGCATATTCCGTCACCTCATCGAGCTGCTTCCACCAACTGACGCGGGTGCCGAGAATGAGGGTCAGCGGGTCCATCGGTTTCAAACGCAGCGCGCCATACACACCGGTCTGTTGCAGGGTGGTAACGGCCCCCCCAACTTCATTGTAGGAACGGCGTCCATACTGCCGGCCGTCCCACGTGAAGATGTTGTCCACATCACCATAGTCATTGTCCTGGCCGGCCAGGGAACTGCTGTAGTTGGGGAAATTCAGGTGAGTGTGCGAAGTGCTCGCGCCGACCACCAACTCATGCTCACGCCCTCCCAGCTGGAAGGGGCCATTGGCATACACATCCAGGGTGTCCTGGGTCTGGTAGCTGTCGAGACGGTAGATGAACGCCTTGGCGCCCTGGCCGGTGATCGGGTCCGGGTAGCTGCCACTGGCGGAAGCGCCCTGCCCTTTGCGATAGGAATACTGATGGCTGTAGGCAGTCTTCAAGCTCCAGTCGTTGTCGAGTTTATGGTCCAGCATCGTGGTGAAGGTGTAGCTGGTGTTGTCCATGTAGCTGGAACGCGTCGCCGGGTTGAAGGAGCGCGAGAAATCGGTCTGGCGGCCATTGTTGTAGAACAACGGAATATGACCGTAGCTGGTGCCATTGGCATCGTTGTTCTGGTAATCCAGGCTGGTGCGCAGGGTCGTGGAGTCATTCAGGTCGATATCCAGCGCGCCATACATCACACGCTTCTCTTGCATGTACCAGTCCACGAAGGACTTCTGTTTCTGGTACGCCGCGACAAAACGCCCGCGCACATTACCGGTCTCGGTCAACGGGCCGGACACGTCGACTTCGGAGCGATAGCGATCCCAGGCGCCTGCTTCTCCCGCGATGTGCGCCTGGAAGTCTTTGGTCGGGCGCTTTCGCACCAGGTTGATGGTGGCCGACGGCGTGCCTGCACCGCTCATCAGGCCGGTGGCACCACGCACGACCTCGACGCGGTCGTAGATGACCATGTCGGAAAGCGGGCCGATGTACTGCTGGGATTCGTTGGCGACTTGGGACGGAATACCGTCGTACTGGAAGTTCTGGATCTCGAACCCACGGGAGTAAAAGGAGTAGCGCTCGCTGTCTCGATGGTTGCTGCTGACGCCGGGTGTGAAGCTCAGCACTTCGCTGAGGGTCGACAGGTGTTGATCGTCCATCAGTTGGCGGGTGACCACACTGACCGACTGCGGGGTTTCACGCAGGGACAGCGGCAGTTTCGTCGCCGTGCTGGCCGCACCCGTGGTGTAGGAACCGCTGTTTTCGGTAGTCAGCCCCAGCCCTTCAGCGTTGATGCTGGTGGCGCCAAGGCTCAGGGTGCCCGTGCTGGCTTGGGGCGCCAGGCCATAACTGCCGTCGTTATTGACGGACAGCGCCAGGTTGCTGCCCGCCAACAGTCGGGCAAAGCCTTGTTCGATGCTGTAAGTACCTTGCAGACCGGCACTTTGCTTGCCGGCGGTCAGGCCCGAATCGAAGGACAACACCACGCCGGCATCACTGGCAAATCGGCTCAATACCGAGCCCAGCGGGCCAGGGGCAATGGCGAAAGCCTGCTGTTGGCTGGCAGCCATTGCGCTGGAACCTGTCACAAACAGCGGGGCCAGCAGCCCGGTTTGCACCATCAACGACACGCCAAACAGCGCGACCTGCAAAGGCTTTTTGCGAAATGACCGAAGCGGCTGAGTGGCGACTGAGGTTTGCCCTGCGCGCATGTTGACTCCTGATGGTTTAAAGCGAATGAAGGGGTTTGCAGGAGGAGTCGAACGAGGTGCGGCCAATCGACAACAGTTGTTGATAATTATTTTCAGCCGCGCGGGACGACGGTCGTCCAATAACGGGTGCGTGCACTGAGACGCACCGGCAGCGCGTGAGTCAGGGCGTTGAGGGCAAGGTCGATATCGTCCAGTGAATAAGCCCCCGAGACTGTCAGATGGCCGACTTCAGACGCGCATCCCAGGTAACCCGACCGGTAGCGCGACAATTCGGCCAGCAGGCGATCCAGGCGCCAGTTGTCGACGATCAGCCGACCCTGCGCCCATTCGCCTTCGCCAGGTTCATTGGCCCGAAGGGAGAGCATGCGCCGGGTATCGAACGTGACAGTCTGGCCGGCGGTGATCACGGTTTCCGCCGGTTCGATGACCTGACGGACCGCCACCGCGTGTTGCAATACGCTCATGCCGGTGAAGTCATCGAACTGGCGAACGGTAAAACGCGTGCCCAACGCGCGCATTTCACCTTGGGCGCTGCGTACTCGCAAAGGGCGTGGGTCGGGGGCGGTTTCCACGAGGATTTCGCCGGCACGCAAAATCAGCAAGCGTTGCTCGGCGGTGTAGTGGATGTCCACGGCGCTGGCGGTGTTGAGGGACAGCCGCGTGCCATCGTCCAGGCGCAGGCTGTGGCGCTCGCCGGTGGTGGTGCGTTGATCAGCCATCCACAGCGGCGCCTGTCGATAGCCAGACCAACCGATGGCGCTCACGCCGGCACCGATCACCACACTCTTGAGCAGTGCGCGGCGGCCAAATCGCCGGGATTGGTCGGCAGCGACGTCCAGCACATTGACGGCCATCGTGCCGGGCAGACTCTGGAGTTGGCTTTGCAGGAGTTCCACGCGCTGCCACGCCCATTGGTTCAGCGGGTTTTCATCTCGCCAGGCAAGCCAAGCCGCGTGCAACTCAGGGTCGCCCGGGTCGGCTGCCAGGCGTGCGACCCAGTGGGCCGCCCCGCTGAGGGCTTGGCGCTGCGCGTCACGGGTCACCGTCAATGCTCCAGGGCGAAGATCAGACAATGCTCGGTGGCTTTGGCGATGTATTTGGTCACCGAACTTACCGAGACCTGTAGCTGTTCAGCAATGTCCTTGTAAGGCATGCCCTGCAACTGCGAAAGCAGGAAGGCACGTTTGGCCTTGCGCCCCAAACCATTGAGCATGGCATCCAGACGCTGCAGGGTTTCGATGACCAACAGCCGCTCCTCCGGCGAGATGGCATAGGCCTGCGGCTGCTCGGCCATGGCTTGGAGATAAGCCTGCTCCAGGGCTTTGCGGCGAAAGCTGTCGATCATGACGCGCTTGGCAATTGTCACCAGGAAATGCCGTGGTTCCTTCAACTCAGCGGCCACCGGCTGCGTGCGTTCGGCCAGCAATAAACGAATGAAGGTGTCTTGAGCCAGGTCAGCCGCCTGATGGGAGCAACCCAGGCGCGAACGCAGCCAGCTGACCAACCAGCGGTGGTGGTCACCATAGAGTTGGCCAATGGGTTCGTGGGAAGAATGAGGCCCAGCAGACAAAGGCATAATGATATTGCGCACGAATGAGAACGCTTCGCAATTTAGAGCAATGTAGGAATAAGGGCAATGGCTTGTATGACTGTGATGCGCAGCGTGTCGGCGAAAGGTAAATTGTTCCCCTCCCCCTGAGGTGATCACGATGACTCAACAGCTCCATGGAAGTTGCTTCTGCAAGGCCGTGCACTATCAACTCGACAGCCTGGATATGCCCATCAGCCACTGCCATTGCGACAGCTGCCGCAAGGTGCACGCGGCGGCATTTGTGGCGACAGCCGGCGTGATGCGTGAGCACTTTCGCTGGACACAGGGCCAGGAGTGGCTGGCGTCCTTCGAATCGTCGCCGGGCAAACTTCGGCATTTCTGCTCGCGCTGCGGCTCACACCTGATGGCGGAGCGTGGGCATCAGCCCCACGTCATTGTACGGGTGGCGACGCTGGACGATGATCCGGGCGTCAGGCCCACCGCGCACATCTGGACGGCCCATGATGTGCCTTGGCTGGCCTACGAAGGCGTAGACCAGTGGGATGAGTGGAAGACCTGAATCAAACCTTGGGGTCGCCGGGCGCTTTGGCCGGCGTCGCATATTGCGGTTTCAGGTGGCCTTCCTGGTCGAGTAGCCAGGCGTCCATGATCTGGCGAACCACCGGACCCGCCACGCGACCGCCGGCCTCGCCGTTTTCGATCATCACCGAAATCACGATCTTCGGGTGTTCCGCTGGCGCGAAGCCGACGAACAGGGCGTTGTCGCGATGGCGCTCGAGGGTCTTCTCACGGTTGTAACGCTCGCCCTGTTTGATCGCCACCACTTGCGCCGTACCACTCTTGCCGGCAATGCGATATTGCGCGCCTTGTGCGGCAGCACGTGCAATGCCGCGTGGGTCGTGCATCACCAACTGCATGCCGTGATTGACCTGTTCCCAATCACGTGGATCCTTGAGGACCACGTTGGGCATCGGGTTTTCATCCACCGGCGGCACGCCGTTGATGGTCTTGGCCAGGTGCGGTCGGTTCCACACGCCTTTGTTGGCAATCAGTGCGGTGGCCTGGGCCAGTTGCAGTGGCGTGACCTGCATGTAGCCCTGACCAATGCCGAGGATCACGGTTTCGCCCGGGAACCAGGGTTGCCGGCGCGTGGCGCGCTTCCAGGCCTGGGAAGGCATCAGGCCGGCGGACTCTTCGAACATGTCCAATGAGACCTTCTGGCCCAGGCCGAACTCAGCCAGATAGTCGTGCAGGCGATCGATGCCCAGCTTGTGGGCCAGGTCGTAAAAGTAGGTGTCATTGGAGCGCATGATGGCCGCGTCCATGTCTACCCAGCCGTCACCGCTGTGGTTCCAGTTGCGGTATTTATGGTCAAAGTCCGGCAATTGGTAGTAGCCAGGATCGAACACGCGGGTTTGTGCAGTGACAACGCCACTGTCCAGGCCGGCGATGGCGACTTCCGGTTTGATCGTCGAGCCTGGCGCGTAGAGACCCCGTAGCACGCGGTTGAACAGCGGCCGGTCGATAGAATCGTGCAGTGCAGCGTATTCCTTGAAGCTGATACCGGTGACAAACAAGTTCGGATCGAAACTGGGCTTGCTGACCATGGCGAGAACTTCGCCGGTTTGCGGGTCCAGTGCAACCACCGAGCCACGGCGATCACCCAAGGCTTCTTCCGCCGCTTCCTGGAGGTGCACGTCAAGGCTCAGCACGATGTTTTTGCCGGGAATCGGGTCGGTGTGCTTGAGTACGCGCAGTACGCGGCCCTGCGCATTGGTCTCGACTTCTTCATAGCCGACGTGGCCATGCAGCTCGGATTCGTAAAAGCGCTCGATACCGGTCTTGCCGATGGACTGCGTGCCGCGGTACTCCACGGAGTCGAGAGCTTTGGATTCTTTCTCGTTGATCCGGCCTACGTAACCGATGGAGTGCGCAAAGTGAGCGCCCAACGGGTAATGGCGGACGAACTGCGGTTCTACGTCTACGCCAGGGAGGCGGAACTCGTTCACGGCCAGTAGCGCGATCTGCTCTTCGGTCAGTTCGTAGAACAAGGTCACAGGGACGAAGGGATGGCGTGCCTGCTTCAGTGCTTTGTCGAAGACCGCGCGGTCTTCGGCCGGCAGGTGCAGCAGGCTGACGATAGCGTCCAGCTCGCCCTTGAGGTCGGTGGTGCGTTCACGGGTGATTGTCAGGTTGTAGCTGGGGCGGTTGTCGGCCAGTACCACGCCGTTACGGTCGTAGATCAACCCACGCGTCGGGGTGATCGGCAACACGTGGACACGGTTGTTTTCGGAAATCGTGGAGTGGTAGTCAAACTGTACGACCTGCAGGAAGTACATGCGCCCTACCAGCGCGCAGGTGATGCCAATCACCAACAGTGCACAGGCGAGCAGGCGCTTGTTGACCAGGCGGTTCTCTTTTTCGTGATCTTTGATCGGTATCGGTTCAGGCATTTCTACAGCATCTCGTTGAAGAAGGTCGACGCCGCGTCCTGCGGATAAAAGATCAATCCCTGTGAAAATGTGCTGCACCATACCAAAAATGCGGAAACACTTTGCATCGAATTCCCGAACGGCATGCTAATGAGCCGTTTTTGAGAGGAATTGCGCTGAGGACGCTTGGTGTTTATGAGGTTGATGTATGGTGGCTTGATTTTCGACCGCCCAAAACAAAACCCCATCTGCTTTCGCAAATGGGGTT
>NZ_AOHM01000044.1:0-23003 GCF_000510895.2 Pseudomonas sp. FH1 | reverse complement strand
TGGCTCAGCAGTCGAAAAATAGCGGCCTACTTCAGACCATCCTTAGTCATAGAGATCAATTTAATGCAATTGAAAGAGCTATTCTGATATTCAAGCTCGATGGCCGAGCGCAAACCCCAAGACCGATGGACATGGGAAAAATTATCGGCGAAGGATATAAGAGAGATGGACTAGAATATGGAAAACAAACTAAAGCAGTTGTGCATTTAGACAGAGATGGAAAACCAATCACAGCCTATACGGATTTTGATAGATGAAAAAGAAACCAACCCTCACGATACTGCAAGGCTTTTTATTTACTTACAGCACAGAAAACACCAAAAACCGAGAAAGAGAAGAAATTATAGTTTCAAAAAATGTAAATAACGAGACTGAACTTTCAGAACTGTTTGACATTTTAACCAAGCCAGAATTTCTCTCATATACAGAGGATGAGCAAATATGGCTCATAGAAACTATCGAATACTACCTATCGAAAGACGAGGATTTCGAATCTGTCTTTTATCTATTTGATACATACTTCGAAGACGACATAACTAACAAAAGAGTGTTCATGGCAGTACTGCTTGAACGTCTCAAGAGTTACCGTCGCGAGACCGAATCGTACTAATAAAAAACGGTCAAAGAAACGAAAAAATGAATTGCACTACCTTAAATAGCCATCCTCAAAGACCAGCCAACTTGATAACACCACCCCTGTGGCGAGCGAGCTTGCTCGCGCTGGGCCGCGCAGCGGCCCCACTCCAGACAATGGGGTTTTCAGGTGGATCGGCATCGCCTGTTCTGGGGCTGCTGCGCAGCCCAACGCAGGGCAAGCCTGCTCACCACAGAAGCCTGCTCATCACAGCCTTTTCACCGCAGGCAATACTCGACCAGATGAGAGGGGCCTCACCAGCAAAATGAGTGCCCCCCAAAATAATCACCGCTTCGACAACTCCATAATCATCCGACTCAGCAAATAAACCCGCGGCACCACACTCTCCACCTCCGCATATTCCTCCGGCGTGTGAATATTCCCGCCGACAATCCCAAACCCATCCAACGTCGGCGTCCCAACCCCAGCCGACAGACTCGCATCCGCCGCCCCGCCGCTGCCTTCAATGGTCAGTGTCTTGCCCAACTCCGCATAAATGCCCTGGGCAATCGCGACCAACTTGTCCGACTCCGGCGTTTGCGGCATCGGTGGCAACCCACGCTGCAGGCTGGTCTTGACTTCGGTCTCCGGGATCAGCTTGTTCGCCGAGACTCGCGCCAGGTCTTTCTCGATGCGGTCGAACTCTTCCGGCAATGCCGCACGCACGTCGGCTTTGGCAGTGGCTTGGTCGGGAATGACGTTGGTACGGTCCCCGGCCTTGATCACGGTAAAGTTGATGGTGGTTTTCTTCTCTTCATCCCCCAGCTTGCCCAGTTGCAGGATCTGGTGCGCAGCTTCCATGGCGGCGTTGCGGCCGAGTTCCGGGGCGACGCCGGCGTGGGCGGCTTTGCCTTTGACTTCGACCACGGCGGTGGCGCTGCCTTTGCGCCACACCACCAGGCCGTCGGCGGGGCGGCCGGGTTCGAGGTTGAGGGTCACATCATGGCCCTTGGCGGTTTTGCGGATAAGGTCGGAGGCGGCGTCGGAACCGGTTTCCTCGCTGGCGTCGAGCAGGAAGGTGATCTGCGCGTAGTCCTTGAAGCCCTGGTCCTTGAGGACTTTAAGCGCGTAGATGCCGGCGACGATGCCGCCCTTGTCATCCATCACGCCGGGGCCATAGGCGCGACCGTCCTTGATGTGGAACGGGCGTTCGGCAGCCGAGCCTTCCTTGAACACCGTGTCCATGTGGGCCATCAGCAGGATCTTGGCTTTGCCGGTGCCCTTGAGGGTGGCGACCACGTGGCTGTTATTGGCCGCTTTGTCCGGCACCAGTTCAATGGAAAAACCGAGCTGTTTCAGCTCATCCACG
Source organism: Pseudomonas sp. FH1 (assembly GCF_000510895.2). Taxonomy (NCBI): domain Bacteria; kingdom Pseudomonadati; phylum Pseudomonadota; class Gammaproteobacteria; order Pseudomonadales; family Pseudomonadaceae; genus Pseudomonas; species Pseudomonas sp. FH1. The sequence continues at coordinate 21,060 of NZ_AOHM01000044.1, read as the reverse complement.
GCAATGTCGCGCACTTGGGTCAGGCCCGGTTCATAACCTGAACCCGAGTCGATATTCACCAGGCGCTCCAGCAGTTTCAGGGCTTCGGCCTTGTACTGTTCGGATTGCGCCTGGATCTGTTTATGGGGTTCAGCGCTGTAGGCCGGCAGGGCGAAGGACAGGGCCAGGGTGGCGGCCAGGAGGGTACGGGGGAAAGTGAAGAGCATGAACCGATCCTTGTTTTTGTTGAAAGGTGCCGCCACACCCTACTCCACTAGATCGATCGCAACCAACTCCCCTGTACTGAACTGACGCGGTTGCGCCCGCTGCTCTTGGCTTCGTACAGCGCCTGGTCGGCGTCGTTCAGCCACTGCGTGGAGTCGGCATGGGTCGGTTGATACGGCGCCAGGCCGATGCTCAAGCTGGCGCGCAAGGTCGGGTCCTGGGCGTAGGCCAGTGCGTTGAAACGGTCACGCAGGGCGTCCATCACTTCGGTGGCGCGGTTGAGCGCCATGTCGGGCAGGATCACGCAGAATTCGTCGCCACCGTAACGCCCGGCCAGGTCGGTGGCGCGCAGGTTCTGGCGCAGCACTTTGCTGAGCTGGCGCAGGACGATATCACCGGTGACATGACCGTAGGTGTCGTTGATGGTCTTGAAGTGGTCGATGTCGATCAACGCGATGGCGGCGCCAGCAGGACCTCGGCGGCAGCGTTGGAATTCGATTTCCAGGTGGTCCTTCCAGGCGCCGTGGTTGAGCAGGCCGGACAGACTGTCGGTGCGGCTCAGGGCGAGCAATTCGCGCTTGTGTCGCGCCAGGGTCACCGCCTGGCGATAACAGATCCAGCCCAGCGCCAGCGGGTACAGCATCAGGATCGGCAGGCAGGCGTAGAGCTGTGCCTGAGAGGTGACGGCGATGAATGCCGGGGCAAAGATCAGCAACGCAGTGCCAATACCCAGCGCCTGCGCCACCCAGCCCGCCAGCATGAAGCGGGGTCCGCCGATGGCCACGTTGTTCATGGTCATCATCGATAAGGTCGTCACGCTGGGCAGCGGGTTGAAGTGCATCGCACCGACCCAGAACCCACCGCAAAAGGAATCGAACAACAGGTTGCGCCGCTCGCTGCGCAGTGCGTTGTTGCTGCGCAGCGTCAACTGAAAAGCCATATGCGGCCAGGCAAAGGCGTTGATCACCATCCAGGCCCACACCCACCACGCGGGCTCCAGGGGATACATCCCGAACACCACACACACAAAACCGAGCGTCAGCCCGAGGGTACGGGATTTGTACAGCCGTGAAGCGAGCGGAAGTCCGGTGCCTTCTGCAGCTGACATGGTGGGGTGAGATCCTGGAGGAATGCCTGGAGTCTATCAGGGCAACGGCAGATCGCCACTACCGCTCATAAGCTCAACACTCAGTGGGCAAAGCCCCGCGCCAGCATCAAGGCAACGCCCACCAGCAACAGGGCCGTGATGCGCTGCAACCACACACGGCGCTTGGGGTTTTCCAGCACGTGCTTGATGCGCTGGCCGAAATAGCAATACAGGCAGCCGCTGGCGAATTGCAGCAACAGGAACGTCAGCCCGAGGATGGCAATGTCCACCGTCGAACTGTGCTCCCCGGTCCCGGCGAACTGGGGGAACACCGCGCTGAACATGATGAGGGTCTTGGGATTGGAAAACCCGGTCAGCAAGCCCTTGCCGAACAGGTTGCGCGCTGCTTCCACATGGCCGATCCGTTCGATCACCACGCCGCTGCTGGTCCACTGTTTGTAGGCAAGGTGCAGGATGTACGCCACGCCGACCACCTGGATACCCTGGGTGATCACCGGGTAGCCCTTGATCAATTCGGAAAAGCCCACGGCAAAGATCAGGATCGAGATCAGGTACGCCACACTGGCGCCGATTTGTGCCGGGATCGAACGGCGCAGCCCGTCACGCACGCCCAGGCTTAACAGCAGCAGGGTCATGGGGCCGGGGCTGAAGGTCATGGTGGCGCAAAACAGCAGGAAATACAGGAACGAGGAAAGGGTTAACGCGCTTGTCATGGCCGGGGACCTGGGGGATGGAGCCCGCAGTCTAGGCAGTTGGCATTGCGCAAGGCAGGTAAAGTGAGGCCTAATCGGCCCTGACTTTACCGGTAAAATCACCAGCAAAGATAAGGAAGTCGCGTGTTCGTATCGGCCATCGCCTTTGTAGAAGGCACCCCCAAGGTGCAACAGATTGTCGAGGCGTTCAGCCAGGCCATCGAAAACGGCGAATGGGCGCCCGGCAGCAAATTGCCCTCGGTGCGCGCACTGACCGAAACCCTGGGCGTGAGCAAGTTCACCCTCAATGAGGCCCTCGACCGCCTACGCGGGCGCAACCTGCTCACGTCCAGTCAAGGCCGTGGCTATTTCGTGGCGATAGACCACCCAAGGCCGACAACTTCGAACTGGGTTGAGCTGCTGCCTCAGGACCTGCTCAGCGTATTGCGCCGCCCTCTCGCCACCGTCTACGGCGACCTGCGCCCCGGCGGCGGCCACCTGCCGGAAACCTGGCTGGACAGTGAAGCCCTGCGCCAAACCTTGCGCAGCGTGGTGCGTGCGCCGTCACTGCGCATCGCCAGCCTGGGCACACCGGCCGGGTTACTGCCGTTGCGCCAGGCCCTGCAGCAGAAGCTGCACGGCGAGGGCCTGTCGGTGTCGGTGGAACAGATCATCACCACCCCCAACACCGTGCAAGGCCTGGACATGTTGATGCGCCTGCTGGCACGTCCCGGCGACACGGTGCTGCTCGATGCACCGTGTTATTTCAACTTCCACGCCAACCTGGCACTGCACGGGGTCAAGGTGGTGACGATCCCGCGGCGTCCCGACGGTTTTGACTTCACGGACCTCGAACACCTGCTGGCCGAGCATCGCCCCAGCCTGTACCTGACCACCAGCGTGTTGCACAACCCCACCGGCCACTCGTTCAGCCCCGGCCAGGCGTTCCGTCTGCTGCAACTGACCCAGCAGTACCACTGCCATATCATCGAGGACGACCTCTACGGCGACCTGCACCCCAACCCGCCGCCGCGCCTGGCCGCCCTCGCCGGCCTCGACCAGGTCACCTACCTGTCGGGCTTTTCCAAGGTCCTCAGCGCCAACGCCCGGGTCAGCTTCGTGGTGGCCGCGCCGCAACTGGCGGCCAACCTCACCAACATGAAGCTGATGAGCGGCGGCGTGACCTCCGAACTGTTCGAGCAGATCGTGTATCGCATGCTCAGCGAAGGCAGCTACACCAAGCACCGCAAACGCATGGTGCAACGCTTGATGGAGGCCGGCGGACGCGTGGAACAGTGGCTCAAGCGTTGCGGCTGCGAGTTGCCGATGGGTTACGAAGGCGGGATGTTTATCTGGGCGCGCCTGCCGCCTGGGGTCAACGGCGAACTATTGGCCCAGGCAGCGTTAAAGCAGGGCATGGTGCTCGCGCCCGGCGCGCTGTTTGGCTACGACCCGGCGCAGCGTGACTCGATGCGTTTCAACGTGGCCCACACTGATGAGCCCCAGGTGCAGCGATTGTTTGAGACGCTGTTGCGAAACGCTGGCTGAATCAACTCACGATGTCGCTCTGCTGCAATTTACCGTGGACCAGCAGGACGAAGGCCGGCTCGCCAGGCTTGCCGCTGATTTGCAAGGTGCTCATCTGAAGTAGCGGGTCAAAGGTCACCACCGCCTCGCCACTGGCGCCAGAAAGTGCACTGACAAATTTCAGTGGCTTGTCGCCCAATGCCGCGCTGATCCCGGACACATCCACCCGGTCTTCGCCGCTGACGAAGTCCATGATCTGATCGGGCGCGTCGTGGGTCGACTCGCTGGTGTTTCCATAGACAAAGACGTCGTTGCCCTTGCCACCCCACAGAAGGTCCGCCCCGCCTGCACCATATAACCGGTCGTTGCCCTCCCCACCTTTGAGCGTGTTGGCAGCTTCATTGCCCACCAGCAAATCGTTGCCGGAGCCGCCGATAACGTTTTCGATGGTCACGCCATAGGCAATCGAGACATTGCCCTTGAGGCCGCCGACATCCGAAAAGGTCCCGGCCTTGAGACTGATCTGTTGGTACTGCTTATAACCGGAAAAGTCCAAAGTATCGGCGCCGCCGCCATCCCAAATGACAGCGACCATCTTGTCTTTGTCGGTCTTGACGCTGAGGAAGTCGCGGTCCGTATTGGAGTTGAAGCCGTAGGTGGTGTCGTCCTTGCGGGTTTCGTGGTTGGCGCCGTATTTCTTCTGATAAGCGCTGATATCGTCAAGTTGCGGCGCAGATGCGCGGGTGCCGCCATAGTCCATATAGCCTTCGTCTACGCCGAAATAGCTCATGACGGTATGGCTTTCAGAGTCCTCGAAATACCCGGATTTCGCAGGTCCGGAGCTGACGTCATACTGGCTGGGATGGCTCATCCCCAAGGCATGGCCCAGCTCATGCACGAGGGTAAAACGACCCACGTCACCCTGAGAGGCGTAGGGGACGATGTGATCGTCCGCGGTATCAACAAACCAGGCTTCGCCGCTTCGCGAGTCCTTGGGGTTTGGCAAATAAGTCTGCGGATAGGGCTGGCCTTGTTTATTGGGCAAATGCGTGTAATTGCCGAGGGTCAGGTGACCTTCGCTTTTCTCCGCTTTCGGTCCTTCGGTAAATGTGATGTTTGCCACATCAGAAATGGATTGCAAACTGCGCCGGGTCTGTTCTTTTTGAGGGTCTAGGACACGGGTGAATCCGGCAAGTTTGCGTGGCCTTTTATCCTCGACTTCAGAGGTTCGAAACTCATAAGTCACCTTATAATGACCGTCGCCGTTCTTATCCGGCCAGCCCGCACTTCCTCGCCAGAGCCTTTGTGTAGCCTCTTCAGGCGTCTTGGACGGTAATCCATTGTGTTGAATGCCAGCACCGCGATCATCTCGGTGCTGAAATTGTTCAATCGTTTGGAACGTGGTGCTCGCTCGCGAAGTAACGGCTGTCATGAATGCACTCTCATCAGGCAATAAAACCTGATCTTCTAGCCTTGAGTACCCAGTCGGATGTGCGTTTAAGCCGGGAATGCCTGCGACTCAGGCCATGCGAACCTCTGGCGTTGTTCCCGGCTGGCGTAGGACCTCACCCCGTTCTTGGCACATCAAACCCGCCATTTTGCTTCATCGTGTATCTCCTTATCGCCAGATACACTGCAATACAAAGGGCACAAGGCAAAGGCAACGACAGTGGCTAGACTGCGCCCCATGAGTATTTAACGAGGAACGCAGCATGGATCATGTCGATCACATCCTGATCGTCGATGACGACCGGGAGATCCGCGAGCTGGTAGGCAACTACCTGAAGAAAAACGGCATGCGCACCACCGTGGTGGCCGACGGCCGCCAGATGCGCAGCTTCCTCGACACCACCCCGGTGGACCTGATCGTGCTGGACATCATGATGCCCGGCGACGATGGCTTGCAGCTGTGCCGCGAACTGCGGGTGGGCAAGCACAAGGCCACGCCGGTGCTGATGCTCACCGCGCGCAACGATGAAACCGACCGCATCATCGGCCTGGAAATGGGCGCCGACGACTACCTGGTCAAACCCTTCGCCGCCCGTGAATTGCTGGCGCGTATCAACGCCGTATTGCGCCGCACACGGATGCTTCCACCGAACCTGGTGGTCAGCGAAACCGGCCGGCTGATCCGCTTCGGTCGCTGGCGCCTGGACACCACTGCCCGCCACCTGCTCGACGAAGACGACACCCTGGTGGCCCTGAGCGGCGCCGAATACCGGCTGCTGCGGGTGTTCCTTGACCACCCGCAACGCGTGCTCAACCGCGACCAGTTGCTCAACCTGACCCAAGGGCGCGATGCCGACCTGTTCGACCGTTCCATCGACCTGCTGGTGAGCCGCCTGCGCCAACGCCTGCTGGATGATGCCCGCGAACCGGCCTACATCAAGACCGTGCGCAGCGAGGGCTACGTGTTCTCGCTGCCGGTGGAAATCCTCGGGGCCGAGCAATGAGCTTAAGGTTTGGCTGGCCGCGTACCCTGGCGTCACAGTTGTCGCTGATCTTCCTGATCAGCCTGGTGTGCGCCCATGGCTTGTCCTTCAGTGCGCAGTTCTACGAGCGCTACATCAGTGCGCGCACCGCCATGCTGGGCAACCTGGAAAACGATGTGTCCACCTCGGTGGCCATTCTCGACCGCCTGCCGGCCAACGAACGCACCAGCTGGTTGCCGCGTCTCGACCGTCAGAACTACCGCTACCTACTCAATGCCGGCGAAACCGGCGAACCGATGAGCAGCGATGATGTGCCCATGGCCGCCACCTCCATCGCGGATGCGCTGGGCGAACACTACGCGTTGACCTTTCGCGACATCCCCGGCATGCAGAAACACTTCCAGGCGCACCTGAACCTCGCCGATGGCAGCCCGATCACGATCGACGTGCGCCCCACCGCCCTGCCCGTCGCCTATTGGCTGCCGGTGGTGCTGGTGCTGCAACTCGCGTTGTTGCTGGGTTGTACCTGGATCGCCGTGCGCCTGGCCATCCGCCCATTGACCCGCCTGGCGCGCGCCGTGGAAACCCTCGACCCTAACGCCCACCCCACGCCGCTGGACGAAAACGGCCCCACCGAAGTCGCCCACGCCGCCGCCGCGTTCAACGAAATGCAAAAACGCATCGCCGAATACCTCAAGGAACGCATGCAGATCCTCGCGGCGATTTCCCACGACCTGCAAACCCCGATCACCCGCATGAAACTGCGCGCCGAATTCATGGAGGACTGCGCCGAACGCGACAAACTCTGGAGCGACCTGGGCGAGATGGAACACCTGGTACGCGAAGGCGTGGCCTATGCGCGCAGCGTCCACGGCGCCACCGAAGCCAGCCACCGCATCAACCTCGACGCCTTCCTCGACAGCCTGGTATTTGATTACCAGGACATGCACAAACAGGTCAGCCTCAGCGGCAAAAGCGCCGTGGTCCTCGACACCCGCCCCCACGCCCTGCGCCGGGTACTGGTGAACCTCGTGGACAACGCCCTCAAATTTGCCGGCGCCGCACAACTGGAAGTCGGCTCCACGGCCAATGGCGAACTGTCGATCAAGGTCCTGGACAACGGCCCCGGCATCGCCGAAGACGAACTGATCCGGGTGATGCAACCGTTCTACCGCGTGGAAAGCTCACGCAACCGCGGCACCGGCGGCACCGGCCTGGGTTTGGCGATCGCCCAGCAGTTGGTGGTAGCGATTGGCGGCACGCTGACCTTGAGCAACCGGCCGGAAGGTGGGTTGTGTGCGCAGATCAAGATCAGCCTATAGCCTCACCAGAATCGAACGGCTGGTTCGCCCTTGCTTTTGCTCCACACCACTCAAGCCGGCTGTCAGGCCGCTGTGCTTTGCTTTTGATCGTGATCTTGATCTTAGGCGCCCCGTCAAACACGCTGGCCGAACGCAGGCTTGAATCCGTGGGTAACCCGGCAGGACGCCGGGTTAGCCGCGCTGGGCCAAGGATGGCCCATCGCGGCGGCCCACGCTCCAAAGCCGGAGTGAGGCACACCGAGCCTAAGCGAGGTGCCGAGTGTTGGGGCAAGAGCCCTTTGGTTACTTTGGGGCTTTTCCAAAGTGACCCGCCGTAAGGGCGGAACCCATATCAGCCATCACCCAAATAACGGATATGCACGCAATCAAAACCCCACTCACCCCGCCGCAGTCAAAGGCTCCAACTGCCGCTGCGCCAACCAAATTTCCTCCTGCAACCACTGCCCAAACACCTGCAACTGCGGCATATCCGTCTGCTCCGGCCGAGTCACCAGCCAATACGACTGATGCCCCTCCACATGCACATTCAACACCTGAGTCAACTGCCCGGACGCCAACTCCGCCGCCACCATATGCCAGTCAGCAATCGTAATCCCCAACCCATCCGTAGCCGCCCGAATAGCCAGATCCAACAGATCGAACTCATACCCACCCTGGGTATCCACCCCATGGATCCGCGCCGCATCCAACCAATGTTTCCACGTGAGATATCGCTGATCCTCACTGGCCAACACATGCAGCAAGGTCATGCGATTCAAGTCCACCCCATCGCTGCACTCACGGGCATACAGCGACGGCGCACACACCGCAATATGCCGCTCCTGAATCAACAACGAACTGTCCAAGCCATCCCATTCACCATTGCCAAAACGAATCGCACAATCGAGCGTGCTGGTCTGCGCCAGGCTGTCCTGCAAGCAAGTGGTGATGCTCAACTCCAGCTCCGGGTGGGCCTCACGCAGGCGCCCCAGGCGCGGCATCAACCAGCGGCTGGTAAAGGTCGGCGGCGCATTGACGTGCAGGCGGTTGGAGTGGGTTTTCTGCTGGATACTGCGCACCGTCAGTTCGATTTTGTCGAAGGATTGGTGCAGCGCACGCAGCAATACGCGCCCGGCGCTGGTCAGCTCCAAGTGGTGATGACGCCGTTCCAGCAGGTTCTCGCCCAACTGTTCTTCCAACTGCCGGACCTGGCGGCTGACCGCGCTCTGGGTCACGTTCAACAGCTCCGCAGCCCGGGTAAAACTGCCGGTGCTGCCGGCCACCTCGAAAGCCTTGAGGGCATTGAGACCGGGCATTTTGCGTTTCATGAAAGGCACTCGAAGACGACTGACGAGGCGCCAAGCATCCCACGATCCGTAGGAGGTTTCCTAGCCAACATGATTTTTTGTATCTGCCAGCCCGTCTATCTCCACACCTTGGCGCCCTGACGCGGACTAACATGCGTTTAATGAACGTTTAACGGCTGAATTTATCGTTTGTCGATCTTTGCGCAAATCACAAAACTGCGGGCATCTCTAATAAAAACAACATGAGAGCAGCCCCATGTCCGACTCCAACGTTCTAGCGACCCTGGACGGTAACGCGCCGCACCCCGCTGTCGACGCACTGTGCACCCAAGTGCAGCGCGGCGAGATCAACCGCCGCCAATTCCTGCGCACCGCCGCCCTGCTCGGCATCACCGCGGCCAGTGCCTCCACCTTCATCGGTTCAGCCTTGCTCGGCAGCGACGCCCAGGCGGCCGACGGCACGCCCGCCCGTCAAGGCGGCAGCCTGCGGTTTGCCTGCGCCATCCAGGAAATCCAGGACCCGATGCTGATCACCTGGATCGAAGCCTCGAACCTGTTGCGCAACTCCCTGGAATACCTGACCTGGGTCGACGCCGATAACATCACCCACCCGTACCTCGCCGAAAGCTGGAGCCCATCAGAGGATCTCACCACCTGGACCTTCAACCTGCGCCAGGACGTGAAGTGGAGCAACGGCGACAGCTTCAACGCCGATGACGTGCAGCACAATATCCAGCGCTGGATTGCCGCCGACTCCAAGTCGGTCAACCGCACCGCGTTCCAGGACATCAAGGCCTTCGAAAAAGTCAGCGACTACCAGTTCCGTCTGCAACTCAAGCGGCCGATCCTGGCGATCCCGGAAATGCTCAACGCCTTCACCTGCGCCCTGGTGCACCGCAGCTTCAAGGCCGGCGATGACTGGGCGAAAAACCCATTGGCCACCGGGCCGTTCAAGCTGGTGTCGTTTGCCGTGAACAAGCAGGCGACCTTCGCCAAGCGCGCCGACTATTGGGGCAAACCGGCCAACCTCGACGAGCTGCGCTACATCGACATGGGCACCGACGTGTCCACCCACCTCGCCGCCCTGCAAGCCGGCCAAGTCGACGTGCTGTACCGCGTCACCGTGGCCGAGTTGGACCTGGCCAAGCGCCTGCCCGGCGCGCAACTGCTCAGCTGCAAATCCGCGCAGACCGTGGTGATGCGCATGGCCTGCGACCAGAAGCCCTTCACCGATGTGCGCGTGCGTAAAGCCGTGGTGCTCTGCGCCGACAACGCGCAGATGCTCAAGGTCGCCTATCGAGGCATGGGCACCCTGGGCGAGGACCATCATGTGGCCCCTTCCCATCCTGAATATTTCCCACTGCCCAAGCGCGAACGCGATGTGGCGGCGGCGAAAAAACTGCTGGTCGAGGCCGGTTTTGCCAATGGCCTGGACATCGACCTGATCGTCGGCAACACCCAGGGTCGTTATGAGCAGGACTGCGCGCAAATCCTGCAGCAAAACTGCCTGGAAGCCGGGATCCGCATCAACCTCAAAGTGGTCCCGGCCGCACAATACTGGCCGATCTGGGACAAGGCCGCGTTCAGTCTGACCTACTGGGCCCATCGCCCGCTCGGCGTGATGTCCCTGGAATTGGCCTACCGTGGCGGTGGCGCCTGGAACGAAAGCCACTACAGCGACCCGGCCTTCGACGCCGCGCTGGACAAGGCCATGGGCATCATCGACCCGAAACAACGTGCGGCGGCCATGCAGAGCGTCGAGCAGATCCTGCAGGACGCTTGCGTGATCGTGCAGCCGTTCTGGGGCGACAAGTTCACCGCCGTGAGCAAAAAGGTGCAGGGCTTCCAGGTGCACCCTTCCGACTTCTACCCCATGGGCAATGTCTGGCTGAGTGCCTGAATTACTGGCGCAACACACCTCCCATTACCCGTCGGAGCATGCACCTGATGGCTCATTTTCTATTGCGCAAACTGCTGATGCTGTTAGCGACACTGCTGTCGGTGTCGCTGATCGTGTTCCTGGCCCTGGAGCTGAACATCGAGGACGTGGCAATCAACGTCCTCGGCCCCTACTCCGCCGCCGACCAGCGCGCGGCGTGGCTGCTGGAACATGGCTACAACCAACCCTTCGTGTGGCGCTACCTGGTGTGGCTCAAGGACTTCGTGACCGGCGACTGGGGCACCTCGGTGTACTTTCGCGAGCCGGTGCTCAAGCTGCTGCTTCCGAACCTCTGGCAAACCCTGGCCCTGGCCGGGCTGGCCTTGCTGGTCATGGTGCCGGTGGCGTTGACCCTGGGCATCCTCGCCGGGATTCGCCAGGGCTCTTTGATCGACCGGCTGGTGTCGTTCCTGTCGATTGTCACCACCTCGATCCCGGACTTCGCCAGTGCGGTGTTCGTCTCGGCAATCTTCGTGTTCTGGCTCAACTGGCTGCCCGGCGTAAGCAGCATGAGCGATGGCTTCAGCGCCGTGGAACTGGTGCTGCCGCTGATGGTGCTGTGCCTGTTCGGCATTGGCTACCTGGCGCGCATTACCCGCGCGTCGATGGTGGAAGTGATGCAAGCGCCGTATATCCGCACCGCACGGCTCAAAGGCGCGTCCACTACACGCATTGTGCTGCGCCACGCTTTGCGCAACGTGCTGATCGCGCCGGTCACGGTGATCATGCTGTACATCCCGTGGCTGCTGTCGAACGTGATCGTGGTGGAGGTGTTTTTCGCCTACAAGGGCTTCGGCTCGCTGCTGTACACCGCGTCCCTCAACCATGACGTCTACCTGATCGAAGCCTGCGCAATGATCAGCGGCGTGGTGGTGGGTATCAGCAAGATCTTCTCGGACCTGGCCTACACCTGGCTCAACCCGCGCATCACCCTGCACAGTCTCGGCGGAGGCCGCCAATGAACCTGCTCAACGCCTTCAAACATCCCCTGGCCCTGCTAGGCCTGCTGCTGGTCGGCGGCTGGGTGTTGATCGCCCTGTGCGCGCCGTGGCTGGCGCCCCATGATCCGCTGGAAAGCTTCACGCCGTTGCTCACGCCAATGACGGCTGGCGATGACGGCGCACGCTTCTTGCTTGGCACCGACATGATTGGCCGCGACATCCTTTCGCGCTTGATCTGGGGCACACGCACCGTGCTGTTCTGGTCGATCCTCGCCACCCTCACCGCGTTTGCCGTGGGCATCGCCATGGGGCTGTGCGCCGGCTACTTCAACGGTTGGGTGGACGCGGCGCTGTCCTACGTGGCCGATACCGTGCTGTCGTTCCCGGTGCTGGTGTTGTACATCGTGATCATCATCGCCCTCGGCGCGTCGGCGCTGAATATCCTGATTGCGGTGACCTTCACCAGCGCCCCGGCGATTTTTCGCATCATGCGCGCGTTGACCATCGACATCCGCTCGCGCGACTACGTGCTCAGCGCCATCACCCAGGGCGAAGGCTCGCTGCGCATCATGCTGGTGGAAATATTGCCCAACTGCGGCGGGCCGCTGATCGTCGATTTCTGCCTGCGCATCGGCTACACCGCGATCATGATCGGTGCCTTGGGTTTCCTCGGCCTCGGCCTGCCGCCGCCTACGCCGGACTGGGGCGGCATGATCAACGACGGCCGCGCCATGGCCATTTCCTTCCCGCACCTGGTGATCTTCCCCTGCATCGCCATCTCCACCCTGATGCTTGGCCTGAGCCTGCTCGCCGACGGGCTGGATGAACACGCGCAGCAAGGCGCAAGGAGTTGAGCATGAACAGCCAGCAAACCGTATTGCGGGTCGACAACCTCAGCGTCGAACTCCCCAAGGGCGCCGACCGTAGCCACGCCGTGCAGGGCATCAGCCTGGAAGTGCGCAAGGGCGAAATCCTCTGCGTGATCGGTGAGTCGGGCTCGGGCAAATCCGTGCTGTCGGCGGCGATCATGGGCGACTACGCCAAAGGCCTGCGACATGCCGGCGGCGTGATCGATTTTCTCGGCGACGACATCTGCACTCTCGATGAAGCCCGCTTGCGCGCCCTGCGTGGCAATCGCATCGCGATGATCTTCCAGGAACCCATGGCGGCGCTGAACCCGGCGATTCGCATCGGCAAGCAAGTCGAAGAAATCTTCGACATCCACGCCCCGCAGATGCCCGCCGCCGAGCGCCGTGAACGCATGCTCGCGCTGCTGGAGTCCACCCAACTGCCAGACCCACCGCGCATCGCCAACAGCTTTCCCCATCAATTATCCGGCGGCCAATGCCAACGTGTGGTGATTGCCATGGCCTTGGCGATGAACCCGGATTTGCTGATCGCCGACGAGCCCACCACCGCCCTTGACGTGACCACCCAGGCCCAGGTGCTGAAGCTGGTGCGCGACCTGCGTGGGCGTGGGCAGCACGGCATTCTGTTTATCACCCATGACTTCGGCGTGGTGGCGCAGATCGCCGACCGCATTGCAGTGATGGAAGGCGGCCGCCTGGTAGAGATCGGTGAGCGCGACCAGGTACTGAACGCACCGGCCCACGCCTACACGCGCAAGCTGATCGCCGCCGTACCGGCGCTGCACCCGGAGCTGCATGCGCCGAGTGCCGACGGCGAAATGGCGCTGCGTATCGAGCACCTGACCAAGACCTACACCGTCGGCGGCAGCTCGGTGGCGGCGCTGCGCAATGTGTCGCTGAACCTGCCACGGGGCAAGACCTTGGCGATTGTCGGCGAGTCCGGCTCGGGCAAAAGCACCCTGGTCAAGGCGGCGATACGCTTGGTGGACAGTGACAGTGGGCATGTGTGGGTGGGCGATACCGATTTCCTGGCCTTGAATGGCTCGGCGTTGGCGGCCAATCGGCGGCGTATCCAGATGATTTTCCAGGACCCCTACGGTTCGTTGAACCCGCGCCACCGTGTCGGCGACATCATCGCTCGCGCCGCGCAATTGCGTGGGTTGTCGGCCAAGGATGCCTGGGCCGAGGCCGGTGATCTACTGGAACAGGTCGGCCTCAAGCGTGATGCATTGCAGCGCAAACCCCGGCAGTTCTCCGGCGGCCAGCGCCAACGCATCGGCATCGCCCGTGCCCTGGCGATGCGCCCGCAAGTGCTGATCGCCGATGAAAGCGTGTCGGCGCTGGATGTGTCGGTGCAGAAACAGGTGCTGGAATTGCTGGCCGACCTGCAGAAGCAGCTGAACCTGAGCATCCTGTTCATCACTCATGACCTGCGGGTGGCCGCGCAGATCAGCGACCACATCGCCGTGATGCGCCAGGGTGAAGTGGTGGAGTACGGCACTGCCGAACAGGTGCTGCTGCGCCCACAAAATGCCTACACCCAGGCACTGTTGGCGGCCGCACCGGGCGCGTCCGAACTGCCCGCCGCCGGACCGCCCTTGCGGCTGATCCGCCCCACGGCTCACTGAGTTCAACCCTTTTCCCTGCGTCGCAGCGTTCGCTGCGGCAACGGGCTGCTGTTGCCCAAAAAAACTAAAAACGAGAGTAAAACCATGCGACCAACGATGCGCTACTTCACCCTCATCCCTGTGCTCGGCGCCCTCGCAGCGCCGGCCATGGCCGTGCAGGTCACCGACAACCTCGACCTCGGCGGCGCCATCCGCGCGCGCTGGGACTACGACCCGGACCGCGACATCCAGAAGTTCGGCCTGGACACCGTGTTCCTCAGCGCCAAGTACAACTCCGACAGCTGGATCGGCGAGGCGCAGTACCGTTTCTACGGGCGTTCGTACCCCTACCAGTACACCAAGAACTACGGCGACATCCAGTTCGCCAAGTTCGCCTGGGTCGGCTACAAGTTCAACCCCGAGCAACAGGTGCAAGTGGGCCTGAACACCGTGCCATTCGGCTTGCAGCCCTACTTCGGCAGCACCTTCTACGAAACCCTGGGCAACGTGATCGGCCTGGAAGACGTGCAGCAGGTCGGCGCCAAATACGTGCAGCAGACCGGCGACTGGAACATCCAGGCCGGCTACTACCTGCGCCCGGCGTGGCAAGGCAAGGGCACCAGCAAGGGCGTGACCTATTCCAGCGTGGTGTCCGGTGCCGACAGTTACGTGGCCGACGGCAGCGACAACCAGGAACGCAACACGGTGGTGCTGCGCGTGGCCAAGGCCCTGGACCTGGGCGACTGGAAATCCGAAGTCGGCCTGTCCGGCCTCACCTCCACCCTGGAAAACAAAGACACCGGCAACGATGGTCGACGCAACGCCGTAGCCATCCACTACCTGGGCAAAAACGGCCCGTGGGGCCTGCAATTGCAGGCGGCGCGCCAACAGATGTCGCCGCGCAACGCCGGCACCGACGAAGTGGTGACCCTGGGCGGTTATGACGGCACCTTCAACGTCGCCAGCCGCGGCAACCTGTATGTGGCAGACCTGAGTTATGACGTGGGCGGCAAGTACCTGTGGGATCAGGTTAGCGGTGTGAAGCTGTATGCCAACTACAGCGCCTTCGATAAGTCCGCCGATGAGTTCAAGACCTCGCAGCGGGTGATCCTCGGTACGTCGTTTTCGTTCAGCAAGTTGTGGATTGCGACGGAGTGGTTGATTGGCAAGAATGACCCGTACATCGGTGGCAGCAGCTACACCCAGAGCCTGGGGGCTGGGGGTAGCAACCAGTGGGAGAATCAGCTGTACATGAACATTGGGTATTACTTCTAATAGGCGTCGTCAGTTCTGACGCTTTCGCGGGCAAGCCCGCTCCCACAGTTTGAATGCATTCCCCTGTGGGAGCGGGCTTGCCCGCGAAGAGGCAAGCACCAACACTATAAAAACAATGTATGGAACCCAAACCATGCGCCACCTCCCCTCTCTCAACATGCTCCGCGTCTTCGAAGAAGTCGCCCGCCACCGCAGCTTCAGCCAGGCCGCCGTAGGCCTCAACGTCACCCAGGGCGCAGTCAGCCGCCAGATCAAGCAACTGGAGGACTACCTTGGCGTTGCCCTCTTTATTCGCACGCCCCAAGGCTTGTCCCTGACCGAAGCCGGTTTTGCCCTCTCCCCGCACTTGAGCGACGCCTTCGACCATATCGAACGCGCCCTGCAAGCCGTGCGCGTGCCCAACCTGCGCCAGCGCCTGCGCATCGTCGCGCCGCCGACCTGGGCCACGCGTTGGCTGTCCGCACATTTGCGGCGCTTCTGCGAGCGTTACCCGGACATCAATCTCAGCGTCACCCACCAGGCGACCCACGACAGCCTGGCGGAAATCGACTGCCAGATCCGTTTCGGCCTGGAACCGGCGACGCATTGCAGCAGTGAGCTGCTGGTGATGGAGCGGCATATCGCGGTCGCCAGTCCGGAGTTGTTCAGCGACGGCCAACCGCCGGACCTGCGGCGATTTCCACTCCTGCATATCCTGCACGACGGCAAGCGTTTGAAGGTCTGGGAGAACTGGCTGGCGGCCATGGGCCGTGAGGACATTGATGCGGACCAGGGCCTGGAATTCAGCACCCTGGACCAGGTGATCCACACCGCCCTGGCAGGCGGTGGCTTGGCGGTGATCGACCGGCAGATGATCGAACGTGAGTTGGCCAACGGCAGCCTGTTGCCGATCACCCCCGTGGAAGTGATCGGTCCTTATGGCTATTGGCTGGATGTGGCGACGGACAAACAGGGTTTATCCAAGGTGCGGTTGTTTACCGAATGGTTAAACCGGGTGAGAAATCCCTGAAGGTTCATCGTCGTCCGGCAACGTCACCTGAAGATATTCGAGAGTGAGCCCGAACTCGGTATTCAACCTCTGAATAAATTGCGCCGTGACTGCGTCAAGATCAGGTTCGGCAACAATGACCATTTTTTCCGGTTCCAGGCTCTTGGGACGATAAGCGTACTCGAGTAGCTGCCCGAGCGCCTCCCTCACCGCTCGTGCGGCGGTTGGTGCGACTTTGATCTCATACAAAAAGCACCGATCATCATTGAACCGGACCAGCGCATCGGCATAACCGTTTGAACCAGACGACTGCTCCGTACCGACGCAACCTTTGAACTCGTTATCCAGCAATCGGAATAACTCGGTTTGCAGCCGGTTATGCCGCAGCCATACTTGACGCTGAGTCGCCGGTAAATCGACATAGGCGTTCTCCGATCGCTTTGTATGACCTGCCTTGAAGGGAACAACGCGAGTTTTATAACGCAGGTGTTCGAATACAAACCACGGGAACATATTGCGTTCAGGAGGCTTGTCGCTAAATGGCGCCAATGCGTTCAAGTGTTTTACCAACGCTTGAGCCTTATTAGCCCAGTTGCCTTCAGGAATGGAAAAACCAGTGTTTTCACTTAACCATTGAGCAACTCTATCCTGCATGTGAGGTGCAACCAACGTGTGATAAACGTCCGGATGGAGGGTAGCAAACGCCCGGCCTATCAATAATCTAGGTAGTTTTTTGGTAAGTTTTTCGTCGCGCCATTTGGTCATTCGAAGCAAAACTTCCTGGTATTTTTCAGGGCTGCTATCGGCGGCAATCTCAAGGGTCAGCGCCTTGAACTCCTCACGTAATGAGTCCACCGTCTCACGCCCCAACCCACCTTGCCCGACATTGCACACACCGTTACTCGGAGTCAGCCATACCTCGTCGATGATCGCGCCCACACTGCCTTCTTGAATTGCCGCTTTTACCCTCTCGGTGGTGCTCTTATAGAGTGGCTTCCATGAGCTCTGATAGTGGTTTTTGGGTTCCATAAACCTATCGACCATCAGCGCGGCTACTGGCCCAAGAGCAGATAAGAAGGTCGGTGATGCCAAAAAAGCTGCATCGCGTTCAGTGTTGGTGAAAGAGGTAATCTCATCCACGGCATGACTCCGTTCATTGGCAGGCTGAATAATCCGGGCCTACAGTACGCCGTTAAGCCTGCATTTGGCAGAGAACACCATGACAATTACTGACGACCACGCTTGGTACTCTCGTTCAGGCCGAGTCATACCAAGCGTGGACTTCGCCTCGTTGAGCGTTTGTATTTACAGCCCCCCCATCAACAGGTATTTAATCTCCAGGTAATCCTCCAGCCCGTACTTGGAACCTTCACGGCCCAGGCCCGATTCCTTGATGCCGCCAAACGGCGCGACTTCGGTAGAGATGATCCCTTCGTTGATCCCCACCATGCCGGCTTCCAGGCCTTCGGCCATGCGCCACACGCGGCCGATGTCGCGGCTGTAGAAGTAGGCGGACAAGCCGAACGGCGTGTCATTGGCGCGTTGCAGCACTTCGGCTTCGTCCTTGAAGCGGAAACACGCGGCCACCGGTCCGAAAGTTTCTTCCTGGGCGATCAGCATGTCGCCGTGGGCTTCGGTGAGGATGGTCGGTTCAAAGAAGGTGCCGCCCAGTGCATGGCGACGGCCGCCGCACAACAGCGTGGCGCCCTTCTCCAGGGCATCACCGACATGGGCTTCGACCTTGGCCAACGCAGCGGCGTTGATCAGCGGACCCTGCTCGGTGTCGCCGTCCAAGGCACTGCCAACACGCATGGCGCTGACGGCTTCGGCCAGTTTGCGGGTGAAGGCGTCGTACACGCCGTCCTGGATAAAGAAACGGTTGACGCACACACAGGTCTGCCCGGTGTTGCGGAACTTGGAGGCCATGGCGCCTTTGACGGCGGCGTCCAGGTCGGCATCGTCGAACACAATGAACGGTGCGTTGCCGCCCAGTTCCAGGGAGACCTTTTTCAGGGTATCCGCCGCCTGGCGCATCAGCAGCTTGCCGGTGCGGGTCGAGCCGGTGAACGACAGCTTGCGCACCACACTGGAGGCTTGCAGTGCACCGCCAATCGCCACGGCATCGCCGGAGACAATGTTGAACACCCCCGCCGGAATCCCCGCCTGCTCGGCCAGCACCGCCAGGGCAAACGCCGACAGTGGGGTTTCTTCCGAAGGCTTGAGGATCATCGTGCACCCCGCCGCCAGCGCCGGGCCGACCTTGCGGGTGACCATGGCCAGGGGGAAGTTCCACGGTGTGATCGCCGCGACCACACCGATGGCTTCCTTGACCACGATGATCCGCGCATCCGCCTTGTGGCTCGGGATCACGTCGCCATAGGCGCGCTTGGCTTCTTCACCAAACCATTCCAGAAAGCTCGCGGCGTAGACCACTTCGCCCATGGCTTCAGCCAGGGGCTTGCCCTGCTCCAGGCTGAGCAGTTGCGCCAGGTCCTTCTGATTGCTCAGCATCAGCTCGCTCCAGCGCTTGAGGCGCTGGCTGCGTTCCTTGGCGGTGAGCTTGCGCCAGGCCGGCAAGGCGCGGTGGGCGGCGTCGATGGCCAGATTGGTTTCTTCGGCGGCGGCGCGCTGTACATCAGTAATCAGCGCGCCATTGGCCGGGTTGAGCACCGGGTAGGTCGGCCCACCGCTGGACCATTGGCCATCGATGTAGTTGCCCTTGCGGATCAGCGGGTTCATGCCACGGCCTCGATCAGGTTGAAACGGTCCAGGCCCGGACGGGCCGCACGCAGGATGCGCTTGCCGGCGGTGTAGTCGTTGATCACATCGCACGGGGTGTAGTTGCGCTCCAGTTCGTGGAGTTCCTCGGCATCCAATGGGGTGTCCAAGGCGGCCAGTGCGCTATCGAATTGTTCGGTGGTGTCGGCGCCCACCAGCATCACGTCGAC
This sequence comes from Pseudomonas sp. FH1, assembly GCF_000510895.2. Lineage (NCBI taxonomy): Bacteria > Pseudomonadati > Pseudomonadota > Gammaproteobacteria > Pseudomonadales > Pseudomonadaceae > Pseudomonas > Pseudomonas sp. FH1. The sequence goes on along the minus strand of NZ_AOHM01000044.1, from coordinate 1,922 downwards.
GCCGGGGTGGTTGGCGACCCAGGCCTGGGCGATCTGCGCGTTGGACACGCCACGGGCGCGGGCCACACGTTGCACCGAGTGGGCGATGTCAAACGACGCCTGGTCGCTGTACATCTGCTGGGTGAAGAAGTCGGTCTGGTTGCGGGTCGACTGCACTTCGCCGGTGAGCAAGCCACGGGCCAGCGGGCTGAACACCGAGACGCCCAGGCCCTGGTCGCGGCAGAACGGGATCATTTCGCGTTCTTCCTCGCGGTAGGCGCAGTTCAGTTGCAGCTGCATGTTGATCGGCTTGACCCAACCGTTGCGCTCGCAAGCCATGAGGATCTTGGCCAACTGGCCGGTGAGCATGGTCGACACGCCGATGTAACGCGCCTTGCCGGAACGCACGATGTCGTTCAATGCGTTCATGGTTTCTTCGACCGGAGTGTTCACGTCGAAGTAATGCAGCATGAACACGTCGACGTAATCCATGCCTAAGCGACTCAGGGACGCGTCGATGCTGTCCATGATGTGCTTGCGTGAATGGCCGCTGGCGTTGATGCCGCTGCGGGTGCCGTAGCCGACCTTGGTGGTGACCACGATCTCGTCACGCCGCGCCACGCGCTTGAGGATGCGCCCCACCACTTCTTCGCCGACGCCAGCGGAATAGAAGTCGGCCAGGTCGATGAAGTTGACGCCGTTGGCCAGGGCGTGGGCGACGATGGGCTCGCTTTGCTTTTCATCGAAGATCCACGGTTTCCAGTCCGGGGTGCCCATGTTCATGGTGCCCAGGCACAGGCGCGAGACTTGCAGGCCGGAGTTGCCCAATCGAGTGTATTGCATGGGAATCTCCTCAGGCCTTTGGCGTGTAGAAAGGGTTGCTGATGTGGTTGACCACGTCGGCCAACTGCGCGGTGAACGGCGTGCCGGTCAGGGCGGCGCGGATCGCGGTGCGGCAGGCGTTGTAGTTGTTCAGGTAGACGGCATCCAGGTCATCGCAGCCTGGGTTGACCCAGTTCGCGGTGACGATGGCCCACTCGTCCTCGGCTTCCGGCGGCAAGGTGCCGTCGAGCAGGGCTTCCAGCACCGCCTTGGCGATACCGGCCTGGGACGCGCCCCAGGTGGCGTTGCCGTGCAAATCGCTGCTGATTTCAGCCTTGTTGACGTACAGGGTCATGGGCTTGACCGGGATATTCGGTTGGGCAATCACCATAAACGGGCAATGCCCCTGGCTTGGCGACGCAAGGCTATTGGCGAACGCCTGACCCGCCGGGCCGTTGCGTGGGCCGATCAGGATGTTGATGTGGGCCGCGTTGACGCCCGGGCCTTCGAAACCTTCGCCGATGTAGAGATCCAGTGTTTTCATTGCGCAAACGCTCGTTGTTGTTATGGGGAGCTGGTTGGCGAATTTTTAGCACTGGGTAGGAAAGCGGCCGTAACCATTAAAAGTCATGGGGCTGTGAGTTTTGCTCATACCCCCTGCGACGATGGCGGTCGTCTTGTGCGTTGACCATCGTTGTTACACACCATATAGTGTGCCCACAAACAAAACAGACCACTACATAGTGTGCAGTATCGGTATTTACCGACCACACTATGCGCAGTATTTCAATGCCTTGAAGCCTGCAAAAACACTTATTTTTCGAATACCAGGAAGGAGCATTTCCATGCTGAGTTGGGATGAAGTCGACAACGAAGACACCGGTGCAGCGGTGATCAAGGGCGCCAACGCCGGCCACGCCAGCGAAGCCAACATGGACCGCCTCGACGGTGCCGGCGCCGCCGCAGCGCTGGAAGCCCGTAACGTGACCGCCAACGACTCCGCCGCGATCATCCGCGCCAAGGCCGCCCTCGACAAACTCGACGTCGCCGAAGGCCTCGCTGAGCTGGAAGGTTCCGCCGCCCGCGTCGCCGTTGACGAAAAACGCATGATCAACTGCCGT